>DASPSM010000467.1:0-15175 GCA_035623955.1 Planctomycetaceae bacterium | reverse complement strand
TTTCCGCGGTCCGTGTACCAGGCGCCCGAGACGACGTCGATCACCGCCAGGCCGTTCCGCTTGCCGATCGGCGTGAAAATATCCATCGGCAGGCCGACGCCGCCGGCCTCGCCGAAGACGACGTCTTGCTGCTGCTTGTAGGTGAGCGGCTGCGCGGGCGGTTTGAGGGCGGTCTTGCTCGGCGCAGCGGTTGGCGCGGCTGCTGCCGGTTCCGGAGGCGCGGCCCCTGCTAGCTGGCGAGCGCTAAAGAAAGCGGTGCCGGCAAGGAATAGCACGAGAATGAAAACCGAATCTCGGCGGTGGCTGTTCATACCCGTCTGGTCTCCACCGGGACTTGGAGGAGAAAGCTTGATTGGATCCGCTGCGGTAAGAATAACGCGTCGCTCGGCGGCTGGGAATCGCTGCCCCGTGCTGGTTTTCTGGCCCTCGGCCGGTCGTTTGCGAGTCGACTCTAACGCCATTCCGAGGCCGCCGATTGAAGGCGTCAAGCGCGACGCGGGGCCGGGCAGCAGTCGTCCGGACAGAGATCGGGCCAGGCCTCGAATGTGCCGATCGCCGAGCGACTTGGCAGTTCATTGACGCGTTCTTCGACCAGGTCGGCCAAGGCATCCACGAACTGCGGATGTGTGCCGACCGTGGCGGCGCGAACCAGGTTCACGCCCAACTCATGACTCTTTTGTTGAGCCTCGATGTCGAGGTCATATAACACCTCGAGATGGTCGGAGAGGAAACCGACCGGCAAGAGGGCGACGTCGGTCACATTCGCGGCGCTAAGTGCCGCGAGATGGTCGCTAATATCGGGACCGAGCCACGGATCGCTCGGCCGACCGCTGCGGCTCTGATAGACGAGCGCCCAGTGATCGGCCGGAATTCCCAACCGCTCGCAGACGAGGCGGCACGTTTCGTTCAGCTGATCGGCGTAGCGTGAGGTCTGTGCCATCGACAGCGGAATACTGTGTGCTGTAAACGCCATGTGCGCGCGCGATCTGCGTTCAGCCGGAATCTTCGCTAACGCCTCGCGCAGGCGGTCGGCATTGGCCGCCACAAAACCGGGGTGATTGAAGAAGACGCGGATCTTGTCGATGCGGGGGGCCTCCGGGCCACAGGCCTCGCGGGCTCTCTCGATGTCTTCGCGATATTGGCGACAAGAGGAGTACGAGCTGTACGCTGCCAGCACGAGTGCCAAAACGCGTCGAGCTCCCGCCGCTGACAATTGCTGAAGGGCGTCAACCAGAAACGGATGCCAGTTGCGATTGCCCCACGCAATCGGGAGGTCGATGCCGCGCTCTTTCAGCGCGGGTCGCAGTGCGGCAATCAAGTCGCGGACCTGATCGTTAAGCGGGCTCTTGCCGCCGAAATGATGGTAGTGTTCGGCAACCGTCAGCAGGCGCTCTCGAGGAATGTTGCGTCCGCGCGTGACGTTTTCCAGAAACGGAACGACGTCCTCCCGGCGCTCTGGACCGCCAAAGCCGACGATCAGGATGGCATCGTATTCAGTCGCCAAGCGGTTCCTCGTGTGCGAAACAGCGGCTCGCTCACCTTTGCATACTCTAGTCCTCTCGCCGCATCCTGGCGACTTCGGGAACTGGCGGCGGAAGGGGGACGACGTCAGAATCTTGAGGACTTTGGCATTGGCCTGACGTGCGATATCGAGACGGAATGAACGCGGATCCGCAGCCTCCCAGCCGGCTTGCAAAGAAACCCGAGAGCCTGCCGGCGCTCGCCGTCCTTTCTTTCGTTGCAGGAGCCGCCGCCGGGCTTGTGGGAGCCGTTTTCCGGCTCGTCCTCGTGCGCGCCGATGATTATCGCAACGCCGCTATTGCCTGGGCCCACGGCGTCAGTTGGCTGGGCTTCGTGTCAGTGACCGTAGTGTGTGCGGCGGCGGTCGCCGTTGCCGCCTGGCTTGTTCGCCGTTTTGCGCCCGACGCGTCGGGGAGCGGCATTCCGCATGTCGAGGCGGTGGTGCGAAAGGAGCTTCCGCCGTCGCCGGCTCAGCTCATTCCGATCAAATTCGTCGGAGGGATCCTGGCCATCGGCAGCGGCTTGGCGCTCGGTCGAGAGGGGCCAAGCGTGCAAATGGGGGCCAGTGCCGCCCATCTCATCGGACGCCTGTTTCGCCGTGATCTGCCCGATAGCCTGATTCTTTTGGCGGCAGGCGCGGGAGCCGGTCTGGCAACCGCGTTCAACGCGCCGATCGCGGGCGCGATCTTCGTCCTGGAGGAACTCGTTCGTCGCTTCGATACGCGAACCACGATTGCGACCTTTGGCGCGTCGACCGGCGCGATCGCGGTCAGCCGGCTGTTCTTGGGCGATCAACCCGATTTTCGGGTCGAGCTGCAGCCCTATCCGGCATTCGCCACGGTTCCGCTTTACCTTGCGCTGGGAGTCGTTGCCGGCCTGTTGGGGGTCGTCTACAACGTCGCGACCCTCGGCGCTCTCGCGGCGACGGATCGCTTGCGTCGCTGGCCGGTCGAGCTGCGGGCTGCTCTGATCGGCGGGTTGGTGGGCCTGCTGGCATGGTTTCACCCTGGCGTCGTGGGGGGCGGCGAGGTGATCACTCAGCGGACTCTTGCGGGAACGGAGACGGTGCAGTGGCTGCTGCTCGTCTTCGTGCTCCGCCTGGCGTTAGGAGCGATCTCGTACGCGGCGCGAACGCCCGGCGGGCTGTTTGCCCCCTTGCTCGTCCTCGGGGCCCAGAGCGGCCTGCTTTTCGGCACCCTGTGCGCCTATTGGGTGCCCGAGGCAGTTGTGGATCCGAAAGCGCTCGCCGTCGTCGGCATGGCGGCCTTCTTCACGGCCGCTGTCCGCGCGCCGCTGACGGGAATTGTTCTGGTCACGGAGATGACGGCGAATTTCACGCTCCTGCTGCCGATGTTGGCGGCCTGTTTTGTCGCAATGCTGGTGCCCACGCTCTTGCGCAACCCGCCGATTTACGATTCTCTCCGTGATTTGACGGTTCAGGCGGATCTCGCGGCGGAGCGTGCCGAATATTCACGACGTGACGACAGTTCCGATAAGGCCCAGTGAATATTTTCGCGTCCGCCGAGTTCCGAGCCCGAAAATGTTCGATTATTTGAGTAAGCACGGAGAGAATCGGGAAGAGGTCGATCGGCCATGAGAACCGCGCAAGTCCTGTTCTGCCTGGGAGTCAGTCTCGCCGTCGCGCGAGCGTCCGAACCCTCGGCCTCCCGTTTTGCAGACGTCGTGCATGAGCACTTTGCGGCGTGGGACCTCAATCACGACGGCAAGATCGAAGGCCGCGAGATCGATACGCTAATGACGCGGCGGTCGATTCACGGCGAAGCTGCGGCGGCGCTCGCGGTCCTGAAACTGCGCGAGCGCCACACCCCTGCTGCCGTGCGCCCGGGGTTCACGCTTTCCGCGAGCGACGTCGACAATCTCGATGCACTGGCCGATCCGGTTGCCATCGACCCGGCCAAGCCGCCGAAACCGTTTCATGCCGAGACGCAGTACAAGCGCTATCTCAAGATCCTCAAAACGATGGTCCCGCAGCTGTATGCCGGCTCCGGGCCCGACTTCACCGTCATGAAGCAGGGAGGGATCGGCGACTGCTACTTTTTTTGTCTCACCGGGTTGCTGGCGTCCAAGCATCCGAACAGAATCCGCGAGATGATCCAGACGGGCCCCAACGGCAACTACCTGGTGAAGTTCTTCGACGGAGAATCGTTCAGCGTCGGCGCGCCGACGGAAGCCGAGCTACTCGTCAATAACTCCTCGAGCAGCCTGGCGGACGGAATCTGGCTTTGCGTGCTCGAGAAGGCGCTCGGCCAGCGGCTGCGGGCCAGGTCCAAAGATCCCGCAAAAAAAACGGCCGAACCGACCGACGCCATGGCGGCCGGCGGCAGCACTTCGACGGTCATGACGCTCTATTCGGGCCACAAGCCAAAATCGATCTCGCTCCGCGACCCGCGACAGGCTGGCGCTCGCTTGCAGGAACTGCGGCGCGAGATCCCGGCCACGCTGGCTCACGGTCGAATGGCCAGCGCCGAGATGGACGCGCTCGCCAACGGATTGCAGAAAATCCCGGGCCTGGGCTATCACCACGCGTACGCGATCTTTGCGTTCGACGCCGATCGCGACCTAGTCACCCTCTGGAACCCGTGGGGGAACCATTTCCAGCCCAAGGGATCCGAAGGGGCTGAGCATGGGTTCGCCACCGAGCATGGCCTGTTCCAAATCCCGCTCAAGACGCTGTACCAGCATTTCTCGACCGTCCACCTGGAAACGACCGGACGAGCGACGGCAGACGGAACCACTCGCAAGTCCGCCCGGCACCATTAGGCGAGGGTTCACGGCCGCGGCGGCACGACAGCCGGTCCTGCGAGAAACCGCCCGAACCGGCCCGTCTCGAACGTCTTGGCGCCGGTGTCCGTCAATTCCAGGAACCGGCTGCTGATGCCCGGGGTGTTCTCCAGCAGCTTGACGCCTTGATCCGGCCCGAGGATAGCTGCGGCCGAGTCGAGGCCGTCGGAGAGAAGCCCAGTCGGCGCGATCACTGTGACGCTAACGCGACGCGTGATCCCCAAGCCCGTCTTTGGATCGATCAGGTGCGAATAACGTTTCCCCGCGATTTCGACGAACTGAAACGCGTCCCCTGCGGTCGAAACCGCCATGTTCGCCAGCCGCACGAAGGTCTTTGGCTCTTCCCCCGGAGGCTCCAACCCCGCGACGCCGATTTTCCAGCCGGCCTCCCCCGGCGGCGGATCGCCGACCGAGATGTCGCCGGAGAGCGCCACCAGTGTCTGCTTCAATCCACGCGATTTGAGCACGTCTCGCGCTTCATCCGCGGCGTAGCCTTTGACGATCCCTCCAAAATCGAGCTGCATTCCCGGCTTGTCGAAAGCCACCGTCCGGCGCTTGGGATCGAGATGGACCGCTTCGTACCCGACTCGTATCTTCGCGGCGGCCAGCTCCTCCGCGGTCGGCAGCCGCTTCGTCCGACGCGACGTGCGCCACAGTTTCACGAGAGGCGCGACCGTGACGTCGAAGGCGCCCTCCGAGCGGCGCGACACATCGAGCGACGCGGCCAGCACAGTCGCGAGCTCGGCACTGATCGGAACGGGGTGACCCGGGGTGTAGCCCCGCGTCAGGCGCGAGATTTCGCTGTCTTCGTCGTAGTCGCTGAAGATCAGGTTGAGCCGGCGTATCCGGTCGAAGGCGGCGTGCGCCGCGGCGTTTGCGAGGTCTTTCTCACGGGCATATACTAAAAGCCGCACCGGCACTCCCATGAGGATCTGCCGGTACTCCAAGCGCTCCAACCCGCCAGCCGCGGGCCCCGCCGAAATGATCGTTCCCGCCAGCAGAACAGCCGCTGTCGCGTGCATCTTCGTCTGATTCGTCTTTGAACGGGCCTGTGCTGTGTTTCAACTGACCCAGCGAACTGATACCCGTTGAACTAATACTGTGAAAGTCGGCTTTCCATGTCGAAGTTAGTGAGCTTTGCCCAAAAACGGGGACTGACCCCCTACCGGAAGGGCAAACCAGCGCTCCAGCCGCAACGGGTCAGGGGTCTGTCCCCGTTTTTGGGCAAAGCCAAGTTAG
The DNA here is from genome assembly GCA_035623955.1 of Planctomycetaceae bacterium. Lineage (GTDB taxonomy): Bacteria > Planctomycetota > Planctomycetia > Planctomycetales > Planctomycetaceae > DASPSM01. The sequence goes on along the minus strand of DASPSM010000467.1, from coordinate 9,613 downwards.
TGCCCGGCGTTCGGCCGGGGCAAGTGAGACTCGTCTCGACAGCCATCGCCATCGCGTTGTGCGCGAGCGCCGTGCAGCTGTCCGCCGCCGATCGCGCCGATAAGGGAACCGCGCGATCTGAAAAAGAGATGCAGCGCTACACGCAGCAGATCGCGGGAACGGACGTCGAATTCGATTTGGTCCCGATCCCCGGCGGGCAGTTCGTGATGGGCAGCCCGCCCACGGAAAAGGGACGCAAGCCTGACGAGGGGCCCCAGCACGCCGTCAAGATCGAGGCCTTCTGGATGGGGAAGTGCGAAGTCACGTGGGACGAGTACGACCTGTGGACGTATGGACTCGACATCCAGCGTCGCAAACTCACGCGGGCAAAGCCGGGTCCGCGCGACGTCGTCGCCGATGCGGTCACTCGTCCCACCAAGCCGTACACCGACATGACGTTCGACATGGGCCACGATGGCTTTCCCGCGATCTGCATGACGCAGTTGGCCGCGAAAATGTATTGCAAATGGCTGAGCGAAAAGACAGGCCGCTTTTACCGGCTGCCGACCGAGGCCGAGTGGGAATACGCCTGCCGCGCCGGGAGCAAGACGGCCTATTTCTTTGGCGACGATGCGTCCAAGCTCGGCGAGTACGCCTGGTACGACAAGAACTCAAGCGAGCATTATCACAAGGTGGGAAAGAAGAAGCCGAATCCGTGGGGGCTCTACGACATCCACGGCAACGTCGCCGAATGGGTGCTCGATCAATATCGTCCCGACTTCTACGCGGAGCTGGCCAAGAAGCCGCAGCCGGTGCTCGAGCCGCTGGCCGTTCCGACGAAGGTGTATGGGCGAATCGTGCGCGGGGGCTCCTGGGACGAGGACGCCGCGAAGGCCCGCTGTGCCGCGCGCGAGTTTTCGATCCCCGACTGGAAGATTCAGGACCCGCAGATTCCGCAGAGCATCTGGTATCTCACCGACGCGCGGTTTGTGGGCTTTCGCGTGATCCGACCGCTTCGTGTCCCCGATCAGGCGGAGCGCGATCGGCTGAACCTGGAACCGGCACCGAAGGATTTGATAAAAGAGTGATTGTCCGCCGAGGCGGCTCATGCGGGCTAGCCGCGTGGGTACCGGTCAAAACGTCACGCCGTTAACCTGAGGTTGGGTGCCTCTGTTTCGCTGAATTCAATCCAAGCACCGGCCGGCTGACACCGGCCGCTCGCCGTCACGAATCGAACGTCCTACCCCGAAAGGTCTCCCCATGCAGCTTCCGCAGAATGAACGCACGTCGCGCCGTGAATTCATGAAGAAGTCGACCGCCGCTGCCGTCGGCGCCAGCCTGCTGAGCAGCGCCGCGCTTTCGCCCCGTGCGTTTGCGAAGGGAGACGACACGATTCGCATCGGCCTCGTCGGGGCCGGCGGGCGGGGCTGCGGCGCAGTCGGCGACTGCTTGCGGGCCAACCCCGCGACCAAACTTGTGGCCGTCGGCGAAATCTTCGAGGACCGGCTGGAGTCCGGCCTCAACGGACTCAAGTCGACCTTTGAATCGGAGCCGGGACGCATCGCCGTCGACGATGCTCACCGTTTCAGCGGGTTCGATGCCTACGAGAAAGTCCTCAATAGCGGCATCGACCTGGTGATTCTCGCCACGCCGCCCGGTTTTCGGCCGATTCATTTCGAGGCGGCGGTGAATGCCGGCAAGAACATTTTCATGGAAAAGCCTGTTGCCGTGGACGGCCCGGGAGTCCGCCGCGTCCTGGCCGCCAACGAAATCGCCAAATCGAAGAATCTGAAGGTGGGCGTCGGCCTGCAGCGGCATCATCAGCCGATGTACCTCGAATCGATCGAGCGCATTCACAGCGGGGACATCGGCGACGTCGTCGCTCTTCGCGTCTACTGGAACGGTACCACCCCGTGGGATCCCCGTCGCACGCGAGAACAGTGCAAGCTCGGGGAGATGGAGTACCAGCTCCGTAACTGGTACTACTACGTCTGGCTTTGCGGCGACCACATCGTCGAGCAGCACATCCACAATCTCGACGTCGGCAACTGGATCAAGAAGTCCCACCCCGTAAAGTGTTGGGGAATGGGGGGCCGTCAGGTGCGAACGGACAAGAAGTACGGCGAAATCTTCGACCACCACGCCGTCGAATACGAATACGCCGACGGCTCGCGAATGTTCAGCCAATGCCGGCAAATGCCCGGCAACTGGAATTCGGTCTCGGAGCACGCGATCGGCACCAAGGGGACGCTCGATATTGCCGACGGTCACGGCAGCACGATCAAATCGGGCTCGAACGAATGGTCTTATAATTCCCACGGTCGCCGCGAGTACCCGTATCGCATCGAGCACGCCGACATGGGGGCGGCGATCCGCAACGATCGACCCTACAACGAGGCAGAAAACGGCGCGTATAGCACCCTGACTGCCATTATGGGTCGCATGGCGACTTATTGCGGCAAGCCCGTCAATTGGGAAGACGCGCTGAATTCGAAGATCGATCTGATGCCGGAGCGATTCGCCTGGGATGCGCCGCCTCGCGTGGTCCCGTTCCCCGATGGCACCTATCCGGTTGCGATTCCCGGCGTAACCAAGGCTGTCTGAGAGTCTCGCTCGTGACATGACGGCAGAAGTGGCCAGGCCAGTGGAGCGCGGCGAGCCGTGGTCTTTCGGGGCGCGTGACGAGGGCGACACCGAAGCTCTCGGTCAAGCGCTCGGCGCGGCCCTGGCGCAGGGTGGACTCGTCGCGCTCATTGGGCAGCTGGGCGCGGGCAAAACCCGACTCGTGCAGTCCATCGCCGCGGCGCTCGGGGCCGACCGGCGGACTGTGAACAGCCCCACGTTTGTCTTGATCCAGGAATACTCGGCCTCGCGACCGATTTTCCATTTCGACACCTATCGGCTACGGAGCGTCGACGAGTTTTTGGGTCTCGGGGTCGACGAGATGTTTCAATCGGCGGGGGTTTGTCTCGTCGAATGGGCCGACCGCGTCAGTCCGGTCTTGCCATCCGACCGCTTACAAATCGAAATCGAAGTCGTTGGTCCGACAGCCCGCAATTTCAACATCACTGCCCTGGGGTCGCGCAGCGCCGAGGTTCTTGCCGACGCGCGCGAGAACGTTCGAGCACGGAGTGCCTCCCGGGCGTGAATTGACGGCATCGCGACTCTCACAAGGCCAGAGGTGCTTCGCGGCGGCGGCTCAGCTATGCTGCAGTCGGTCACACAAACGCAAAACCGTTGACACGATCATTTCTTCGGGGGAATCAACGTGATGCGCAGCCAGGGCTGTTTCGCAATTTCGTTCCTGTTCGGTTTAAGCATCTTTGTCGTCGGAGCGCAACCGATGGTCGCCGCGGAACTGGGGGAAGACGGCTACGTCGATTCGAACGGGGTCAAAATCCATTACGTGACGGCCGGAACCGGCGAACCGTGCATTCTGATCCACGGCTTTCCCGACTTCTGGTACACGTGGCGGGCGCAGATGCCCGAGCTGGCGAAGCACTTTCAAGTCGTGGCCATCGATCAGCGCGGCTACAACCTGAGCGACAAGCCCGAGGGAGTCGAGAATTACCGGATCGAAAAACTCGTCGGCGACCTCAATGCCGTCGTCGAGCACTTCAAGGCGCCCAAGGTGATCATCGTCGGCCATGATTGGGGCGGCATGGTCGCGTGGACCTACGCAATGCAGTTTCCCGACAAGGTCGATCGCCTGGTGATTCTCAACCTGCCGCACCCGCGGGGCCTCTCCCGAGAGCTGGCCAGCAACCCCGCCCAGCAGAAGGCGAGCCAGTACGCCCGCGACTTCCAGCAGCCCGATGCCGCCAAGAAGGTTCCCGTCGCGATGCTGGCCACCTGGGTCAAGGGCGCGGACGCCAAAGCCAAGTATCTCGAAGCTTTCAAGCGCTCGTCGTTGGAGGGAATGCTCAACTACTACAAGGCCAATTACCCGCGCGAACCCTACCGGGCCGTCACCGATCTTCCCAAAGTGAAATGCCCCGTGCTGATGTTTCACGGCTTGAAAGACTGGGCCCTTTTGCCCGGCGCCCTGAATGGGACCTGGGACTGGATCGACAACGAGCTGACCCTGGTCACAATCCCGAAAGCGGGGCATTTCGTGCAACAGGATGCGGCCGACGAGGTGACGCGAATCATGGTTCGCTGGCTCACCGATAAATGACGTTCTGCATCCTCCTCGCGTGACGGCGTTCGACATGGCCGACTTCGCGCTCTCGTGTCCGCGCTGCGGCAAAGCGTTCGCGATTCGGCACCGGCAAGCGGGGCAGCGATATCTTTGCCCGCATTGCCGCCAGCCTTTTTCCCTGCAGAAGGCCGGCGAGCAGGCGACTCCGCCGCCACCCAGCGCGCAGTCGGCGCGGCCCGCGCATCCCACTTTCATCCCCGAAGATCTCCCCGCAGGTCCGACGAAAGCTACGCCGCGACGGGCGCGGAGGAGCGTCTTTCGGCTGTTCGGGCCGACCGGAATCGTGGTCGCCGTCGTTTGCGTTGCGGTCCTCTTCGTCTGGGACCGATTCGAGCGCGACACCGCAAAGCGAGCGGGAAACACCTCGGGGAAGGCCGCAACCAGTCCGCCCGAAGCGCCGGAAGGTCTCCAGGCCCCGCCGGTCTTCTCGGATCGAAAGCCGATCGAATTGCTGCTCGCACCGGCCGGCGCACGAATTGTGATCCACCTGCGACCTGCCCGATTGTGGACCACGATGCACTGCGGCTACGCGGAACACACGATTCATTCGCCCACCTGGAAATCGTGCGAGCTGCGACTCTGCCTGCCTGCCCTTGCCGACTGGGCTGGCGAACAAATCGAGAACTGGTGCCTGTATCCACCGAACCAAATCGACGAAGCCGTCTTTTCGTTTGCCTTGCGCTCCCCGGGCGATCCGCCAGACGTCTGTGTTTTCGTGCGATTGGCCCAGTCGGCCGGCCACACCGATGTGCAGCAACGCTTCGGTGGAAGACCCGCGAAAAAGGGCCCGTTGCCGGTGTTCATCAAGGGCGAGCGTGCCCTGGTTGTGCGCGACGAGCAGACATTCGCCGTCGGACCGGCCGACTCGGCCCAGGAGATGGTCGACGCGCGCGATCAGCCGAGCCCCACCGACGCCAGCATCGAGGAACTGCTCAAGCAAACCGACCGCAGCCGCGATTTGACGATCGTGTTTCGTCCCGACGATCTCGACCGTTTTCGGAATGCGCTCCTGGCGCCGCTTTGGTCGGACGAATTGCATCAAGTCGCCATGTGGCTCGGGCCCGACGCGGTTGAGGGGGCGGTCTTCAGCGTCCGACTCGACGATCCCGTGCGTCTGCGACTGGTGGCCCGCGCCCGTCCGGTTGTGTTCGGCCCGCGCCTCGCGGAGGCCATCGAAGGGCGGCTCAACAGCTTGCCCACCGATCTACTCAAGTACGTCCGGCAATTGCAGCCCAGCGGCTCGGGCTCGCGGACGCTGATCGGCCGCCTGCCGGCGATGTACAAAGCCGTCGCGCTCGGGACAGGTGTCGCCACGCAGCGTCGGCTGGTGACCTTGGAATCCGTGTTGCCCGAGCGGGCTGCACCGAACCTCTCGCTGGCGACCTATCTGCTGCTGATGGAAGGGCCCGGCTGGCTGCCGACTCCGCCGGCCGCTCCGGTCGTCGTCAAGCGTGAGGCTCCAAAGACGCTGATGGCCCGCCTGCAGACCGTCGTCGACGTCGACTTCAGACGCACGCCCCTCTCCGAGGCGTTCGAGGCGATCGGCAGCGATATCGGCGTCAATTTCGACCTCGACGGCGGGGCTCTCAAGTTGGTCGGATACACCAAGAACCTGCCCCAAACCTTCGAGATCAAACACGCGCCGGCTCTCGAATCGATACGCAAAATCCTCAAAGCCCTGCCAAAGCTGGCGCTGGTCGCGGACGAAGCCCACAACAGGATCGTCGTGACGACCGGCGAAGCGGCCGCTGCTCAGAAGAAAAAGCCGATGGCGCTGGGCAACTAGCTCACGGAACTCGGCCTGAGAATTTGACGTCGCGTCGACCGCGGTTGCGCTCAGGGGCGCCTCGGCCGCCGCTTTCGATTGTGTGGATCCACTCCGCAAGTACTACAATTGAGGCCGTTAGGTCCGTGGCGGAATCGCGTCGCAAATTGCGGGCGCGGAGTTGGACGATGCCGGTCATTACATTTCGCTGTCCTCATTGCTCGGCCGATCTGAAAATCCGGGACGATCAGATCTCGACTGCCCCGGTCCCGTGCCCTGACTGTCGAAAACCAATTCTCATTACGCGAGACGAGTTCGGGAACGTCGCGGCATCCGGGACTAAGCCGCCTGGGCCTGGCGCCTCAAAAGGCCAGAAGGCCTCTGCACCGGGCAAGCCGGGAGCGCCAGCCGCAGCAAAAACTCAGGCGTCCCCGATCGTGCGTGAAGAGCCTGCGCACACGACCGAGGACGGGGCACCACTGTGGAAGCGTTTGTCGCAAACGACGTTGCTCTGGATCGCAGGCTCGCTCGTCGCGGTGGTGGTCATACTGGCGGCCGGTATTTGGATGTGGCCGCGAGGATCCAAACCCGAGGCGGACGCCAAAGCGGCAGTCAGCGAAGCAGCTCCGGCGGGCCATCCCTCGAGTCCGGCGAAGGGTGGCCCCTCTGCGCCGGCAAAAACCGCGTCTCAGAATCAAGCTGCCGGCGCCGAACAAAAGGCCCCGGCTCTGCCGACCGCCGCGGGGCGATTGCTCGCGCTGGGCCAGCGGATCGTCGAGTATCGGGCAAAAAGGGGGCACTTGCCGACGGCCGCCCCGGGCACCGACGCGCTGCCCCCCTCTGAGCGTCTGAGCTGGCTGGCCGAGCTGTTGGCCACCGTGATTCAACCCGATCGCCCGGCCCCTTTGTGGAACGAGTCGTGGCGCAGCCAGCGTAACGAACGCTTCGTGCGGCAGCGCGTTCCCGAATTCTTGAATCCGTCGATCGACAAGCTGACCGGTGCCGAGAATTATCCGGCAACGCATTTTGCCGGCGTGGCCGGAGTCGGTGCCGATGCGGCCGACTTGCCGATCGGCCATCCTCGGGCCGGTATTTTCGGAAACAATCGAACGACACGGATGGAAGATATCCGTGACGGAGCGTCGAACACGGCGATGGTTGTCGGCGTGACCGGCGAACTGGGAAGTTGGGCCGCCGCCGGAAAGCCGACGGTTCGCGCCTTCACTCAGGAACCGTACGTCAACGGCCCCGACGGCATCGGCACGGGTTCTCCCGATCGCATGATGGTCCTGATGGCCGACGGCAGCGTCCGCGAGATTTCCGCGAAGATCGATCCGCGAATTGTCCGCCGCATGGCGGCAATGGCGGACGGGCTTCCCCTCGACCCGAAAGTGCCGGGCGAGCCGGGCGACAGCTCGCCTCGGGCGCCGGCTCCCGACCGGGCGACCGTTTCGACGGTAAAGCCTCAATCCGTTCCCCAAGGCGCAAAACCAGCCGGCGGGAACGCCAAAGCCGCCGAACCCGCGGCTGCACATCCCGCGGTTGTCGCGACGCAGCCAAAGGTGAAGAAGCCAGGCGCGAGCCCGGCGCCGCCGCCAAAAGTTGATTTGTCGAAGACTTTGGCGCAGCGAGTCCTGCGGTTCGAGCAGATCAAGCCCGTGCCTCTTCGCGATATGCTCAACTCGCTCGAGGACCTGGTGGCGGCCCCCATCCGCGGGGACCGCAACGAGATCCCCGAGTTGGATGAGTTGCTGCTGACACCCGTCAGCGCGCAACTCGAAAACACGACGGTGGCCGCGATGCTCGAGGCCGTGCTGGCTCCCGCCCGACTCACGTACAAGGTGGAAGGCGACGCCATCCACTTGCACAGGCTCGGCCCCGTCTCGGGCCGGGCCGCCGCGCCCTGACGAGGTTGGCTCCAGCCGTGCAGCTTGACGACGAACTCTGCCTCTGCTTCCACGTCACCAAACGCAAGATTCTCAATCACCTGCGGGTGCATCAGCCGCGCGTTCCCAGCCAGTTGAGCGAGTGCGGCGGCGCCGGCACGGGATGCGGGTGGTGCGTTCCGTTTCTCAAGCGATATTTTGAGGAGGCGCGAGGCAAAGGGCGCCAGGGCGCTGAGCTCGATCGCCTCACGTCGCAAGATTACGCGCGCGCTCGCGGGGCCTATATTCGCGCGGGGAAGGGCGTGCCGCCACCGGGCGCGACTCCGCCTCCTCCGTCGGACGAGGCCGACTCCGCGCCCCGCATCGAGCGACCTCCGGAATAAACGAGACAGCGACCGATCCGCACCATGAAACCCGCGCTCATCACCCTGACCACCGATTTCGGGCTGTCCGACAGCTACGTCTCGCAAATGAAGGGCGTCATTTTGACGATCTCGCCAGATGCCGTCTTGATCGACGTGACGCACCAAATCCCCCCGCAAGATTTGGCCGCGGCTGCTGCCGTGCTGGCCGACGCGGTCGGTGCCTTTCCCGCTGGCACGATCCATCTGGCCGTGGTCGACCCGGGAGTTGGCACGGGCCGCCGCCCCATTGCTCTCGAGGCCCTGTGTGAAAACGACGGGGCCGAGCTGCGGTTCGTCGCGCCGGACAACGGGGTGCTGACGCGCGTGCTGGAAGGGCGATCGGTCAAGCGGGCCGTCCGCCTCGCGGAACCACGCTTTTGGCGCCCGAACGTTTCGCAAACCTTCCACGGACGCGACCTGTTTGGCCCGGTCGCCGCCCACTGGAGCCGAGGCGTCGACCTCGCCGAGTTCGGGCCGCCGCTCGATTCGCCGCTCATCAAGCTCTCGCTTCCTGCGATGGTTCGTGACGGTCGGAACATCCGCGGCGAGGTCGTGCGGACCGATGGCTTTGGCAACCTGATTACGAATGTCAGCGCGGCCGAGCTGCCCGAGGCGGATTGGCCGCGGGTCGTCGTCGAGATTGGCACGCAAAGAATCGCCGGCATTTCTCGGGCCTATCAGGATCGCGGCGTCGGCGAGCTACTGGCTGTCATCGGCAGCTCGGGCATGCTCGAAATTGCAGTCTGCTGCGGCCACGCGGGAGAGATTCTGGCGGCCTGGTCGGGCGACAAAGTCGTCGTGCGAGGAATCGGTCCGTGAGCGAACCGATCCGAGCGACCGCGGGGCTGTTCGTCACCGCGACCGACACGGGAGTCGGCAAGACGTATGTGACGGCTCTGATCGCCCGCGAGCTCAAAAAAGCGGGACGAGTCGTCGGTGCCTACAAGCCGGTCTGCAGCGGTGCCGAAGCCGATTCGAAGGGGCAGCCGTTGTGGCGCGACGTCGACACGCTGACGGCGGCGATCGGCGGGCAGTTCGACTCTCATCGCGTCTGCCCGCTGAGGCTCAAAGCACCGCTGGCCCCCAACGTCGCCGCACGATGCGAGCAGGTTGAGATCGACTTCGACCGGATCTGCGACGCGGCTCGTTGGTGGCAAGGGCGCGTCGAAATCCTGCTCGTCGAAGGGGTCGGTGGCTGGCTCTGCCCGCTGACCGAGCGGCAGACCATCGCCGACCTGGCCGTGGCGTTGGGATTCCCGCTGCTCGTCGTGGCCCGCCTCGGGCTGGGGACGATCAACCACACGTTGCTGACCGTCTACGCGGCCCGCAGCCGGGGATTGACGGTCGCCGGCATCCTGCTCAACGAAGCCGAGCCGCT
>DASPSM010000465.1:0-8282 GCA_035623955.1 Planctomycetaceae bacterium | reverse complement strand
CGTCCGCGAAGATAGTCGATTGTCGTGCGATCGGGGTTCACGTAACCGCAGCGGGCCCCCCCTTCCACGCTCATGTTGCAGACCGTCATCCGCTCGTCCATGGTCATACGATCGAAGACTTCACCGGCGTATTCGTAGGCGTAACCCACTCCGCCGTGCACGCCGAGCCGCCGAATGATGGAGAGGATGACATCCTTTGCGTAGACGCCCGGCTGCAGCGCGCCCGCAACCTCGATTCGGCGCACTTTGGGCCGACCGAGCGCCAGGCTTTGCGTCGCCAGCACATGGGCCACCTGACTCGTGCCGATGCCCAACGAGATGTTTCCGAACGCCCCGTGCGTGCTCGTATGACTGTCGCCGCAAACCAGCGTAATGCCGGGCTGCGTGACTCCCAGCTCAGGGCCGATAATGTGCACAATCCCCTGTCGATCATCGCCTAACGAGAGCAAACGAATGCCGAACTCGCGACAATTGCGCTCGATTGCCGACATCATCTGCTCGGCCATGTCGTCGGCAAAGGGGCGCGCGACGTTATCGGTCGGGATGATGTGGTCGACCGTCGCCAGCGTCCGTTCGGGGAAGAGGACCTTGAGCCGTCGCTCCCGCAGCATCTCGAAAGCCTGCGGGCTGGTCACTTCGTGAACCAGGTGCTGCCCGATAAAAAGCTGCGTCTGCCCTGATGGCAGCTCACGGACGGCATGGGCATCCCAGACCTTGTTGAACAGATTTCGACGGTCCTGCATAGCGCTTAAAGGCTCCTCTCGCGAGGTATTTTAGCACGTTCCGCTAAGGCCGTCAGGCTCCTCGAACTCGCGTTTTCCGGCCGATTCCGTCGCCAGTCCGACGTAAAAAGTGCCCACGTGTCCGGCATGGTCGGCGCGACTGTTCTTACAGCAAGCTGCCAAGGATAGGCAGTTACGCGGCATCGCGGCTTGCGTTCGAGGGCGGTCGCGACAAGAATGCGTCGGCCGCGTTCCGCGCGCACGACCGGCTGTGACGTAAAATGCATTGGGGACGGATAAAAGGCAGACTCCCATGGCCAATGCAAAAGTCGATGTCGTCGGGCAGGACGACATTCCGATCGTGCTCGATTTATACAACCGCATCTATCGGCCGACCCACGACGCGCAGTTCTTTCGCCGCCGGTTCCTCGGCCGATACAACGTGCTGATGCTGATCGCCACGCTCGACGATGCGCCGGTCGGTTTCTTCTGTGGGTTCGAGTTGAAGCCGAGCGTCTTCTTCGCCTGGCTCTACGGCGTCCTCCCCGAGTACCGCCGGCACGGAATCGCCTCGCAGCTGATGGACGCGGCCCACGCGTGGGCGCTCAGTCACCAGTATCCGACCGTCCGCTTCGAGTGTCACAACACGCACCGGCCCATGCTGCAATTGGCGATCAGCCGCGAATACGACGTCGTCGGAATTCGCTGGGACCCCGACCGGGGCGAGAACCTGGTGATCTTCGAGAAGACGCTGGCGCACGAGAGTTGACGGAGCCCAGCGGCTACGCGCGCTGCGATCGCAGCTTGTCGATCGATTTGCGAGCCGGCTCGGTGATCCGCTGCTTGAGCCGCGCATAACCCTCCCACGGATCGCGTTGTCGTTTCTTGATGTGGGCCAGCGCGTTGAGCACGGTGAAGTCGGCTCCGCTCTTTACGCGGCGCAGCTCGGTCCAGCTCAGCGGCATCGAAACAGCCGCTCCGGGTCGAGCCCGGCTTGAATAGGGGGCCACGGCCGTCGAGCCGCGCTCGTTGCGAAGGTAATCGATGTAGATCTTGCCCGGTCGGGCGGCCTTGGACATCGTCGCGGCAAAATGGTCCGGGTCGGCACCGGTAATCACGGTCGCCACTCCGTGGCAGAAGTCCTTGACGTCGTCCCACGATCGGCCCCGCGCGATCGGCGCCACGACGTGCAGTCCTTTGCCGCCGGTCGTTTTAACGAAGCTCGTCAATCCCAGGTGCTTCAGAAAATCGCGGACGAGGAACGCCGTGTCGATCACGCGCGACCATTCGACGTTCGGCCCGGGATCGAGGTCGAAGATGATGCGATCCGGCTGCTCGATGTCGTCCACGCGCGACTGCCAGGCGTGGATCTCCATCACGCCGAATTGCACCAGCGCTAAGAGCCCCTCGGCGTCTTCGATGTAGACGCCGACGGTGGTCGTGTCCTTGTACGGGATCTTGATCTCTTTGACAGACGGCGGAAGGCCTGCGGGGGGCTGCTTTTGATAAAAGCAGGGCGCCGATAGCCCGCCCGGGCAGCGAACCAATGACAACGGGCGCTCGGCAACGTGCGGAAGCATCCACGGCGCGACCGCAGCGATGTATTCGGCCAGGCCGCGCTTCGTGATTCCTACGTCGGGATAAACGACCCGATCCGGATGCGTGAGACGTACGGTCTTGAGCGGATCGGCCGCAGTTGTCGCTTTGCTTCGTCGTGTTTTCGACTTTGCCACGATTCTGCCGCCTCCGCGCTAAGGCGGATGTCACTTGGTTGGCGTCACCGGCCGTTCGAGAACCACTTCTCGAGCCGGTTTGTCTTCGCGCAAGCCTTGGAAGGCGGCCTGACGCAGAATGCCGTCGTGGGTCCAGTCGCTGAACTCGACCTGTCCGACGAGCTCCGGACGCACCCAACGGACCCCTTTGCGGGGAATATCGTGAACCGGGCCGGCGAACGGCGGCTGCTTTTGCTCGAGGAGCCTAAGCCGTGTCGCCAGGTCGCGCAGCGTCTTCGTGTCAAAGCCGGTTCCGACGCGGCCGGCATAAACCAGTTCGCCCTTGCTGCGGTAATAGCCCAACAGCAGCGCTCCGAAACCGACACGCGAGCCTTCGGGCTTTGTGTAGCCGCCGATGACAAACTCCTCAATTTGACGGCATTTGGACTTGAGCCAGTCGGACGTTCGGCCTGCGACATAAACGCTGTCTCGCCTCTTGGAAACAACGCCCTCCAGGTGGGCGCGGGCGACCTCTCGAAAGAACTGCGGCCCGTTGCCGACAACGTACTCGCTGAGCTGAATCCTCGATCCGAGTTGAGACTCCTTGATCAGGGATTGCAGTAATTCTTTGCGTTTTTCGAGAGCAACGCCCGTCAGATCGAAGTGGTTCAAGTACAACAAATCAAACGCGCAGTAGAGCAGCGGTGCCTGGGGGCTGGGACCCTCCTTGCCCATCGCATTCTGGAGCAGCTGGAACTGGCTGACTCCCTTGCCATCGAGCACCACCACCTCCCCGTCGATGATCACGGAATCGACCGGTAACTTCGCGAGGATGTCGGCGAGTGGTCGCATCCGACTCGTCCAATCTTGTCCGCTTCGGCTGACCAGTCGCGTTCTCCCGTTTTTGGCGCAACAGAACATTCTGTAGCCGTCGAACTTGATCTCGTGCAGCCATGCGTCGCCTTGGGGCGGCTCCTGGACTAATGTGGCCAATTCGGCCCCCGGCTTGTCCGGCATCGCTCGCCGACGCGCGCCCTTGATCGAGCTTAATGAGACCGTTTCCAGCCGCGGTCGTTTCGCGGCGACAAGCACTTTCACGGGCCCCGATTCGGCACGGCGAGCGATTCGCGAGGGGCGGTTGCTGTGCCACACGTCGGGCGTCTCGGTCTTCTTCGATCTGCGGCGTCCGTTCTTGTGAGCCGGCGCGCCTTGGGCGATTTCTTCGAGCGAGCGGCCTGTTTTCGCGCTTCCGGTCTCCCTTTCAATGATCTCTTGTTTTGCATCGGGCCGGGCCGCGGAATCGCGGTGCTTGATCAACAGCCATTGTGGAGTGCGCGCGCCCGGACTTTTGGTGCGGACCAGGACCCAGCTTCCGTGCAGCTTCTCTCCTTCCAAGCTGAACTTGAGTTCGCCGGCCCGGTACGCCGCTTCCGGATCGCCGTTTTCGGGAAACCACTCGCCGCGGTCCCAAACCATCACGGTGCCGCCGCCATACTCGCCCTGGGGAATTGTCCCCTCGAAGTCGGCGTATTCGAGCGGGTGATCCTCGACTTGAACCGCCAGGCGTTTCTGGGAGGGATCGAGGCTGGGCCCTTTCGGCACAGCCCAGCTTTTGAGCGTGCCCCCCATCTCGAGCCGAAAGTCGTAGTGCAGCCGGCTGGCGTCGTGTTTCTGCACGACGAAGCGATGACCCGGCTTCACGTCTTTTGAACCCGAAGGCTCGGGCGTTCGCTTGAAACTGCGTTTTTGACGGTACTGCTTTAGGCTCATCACGATGCGTCCGGCCATACCACAAGCAGTCTGCGTGCCGTGCCGATCACTCAGCCACGCGGCCGCGATTCAGGATGAGTATAGCCATTCCAAAGACGCCCCACCCGCGGGGTAACGCCGGTACTGGATTTGCATCGAATTCGGGTGGGTTCCGCACCTCGGCTGCGAAACAACGAGTCGACGCGTCGCCCGCGACGGCGGCGGAATACCAGGGAGGAGTCAACCGATGTGGCAGAGCTGGATCAAGGTGGCACTCGCGGCCAAATCGCTCGTCGAACTCACATTGGCTTGCGAGGTCGCCGTCGCCGGCAAAATCGTCATGGCAATCTGTGTCGCGTTAGTCGGCGTCGCGCCGCACGTCTGGTCCTTCGGCCGGCACTTGATTGAAGGACCAGGGGAATCATAAGCCCGCGACATCGAAACGCGACAAGATTTCCGCGCAAGAGGCGGGCGACTTCAGGCCGGTCCGGGGGCAGCGCGAGAGTCGACCGACTCTGCCCGATTGTCTCACCACCAGCCTACGCCGCAATGGTAGTCGCATCCGCTCCCGAGGTGGCCGTAGAGATAAGGCGAATAGGCTTCCGGGACGAAATAAGTCGGCCGAAAGGGGCTGTCGGCCCGAGCCCCGTAATAACCAGGCCCATAGTACGGAAAGATGTTCTGGCCGCCCGACGCACCGATTGCAAAGGGAGCGTTGTATCCGCGCCCGTCGTAATAGTTGTACGGATTGGAGTCCCCCATCGGATCGTCCGGAAAACTCCACCACCACGGCCCGTAAGGATAGCCGCCGGCACAGGCGTTAGAGAAAGGCGCTCCAACCGCCAGGATCAAGGCGGCAACAAGGGCCGCGCTTCGCAACCAGCTTGTCTGCGTCATGGAATCATCTCTCCTGCATTCGAGATTGCCCGGAGCGACCCTTCCGATTGATAGAATCGACGAGCGCGTGGGTTCGACCGGATCGATCGGGGGTGCCGGTGCCGGCTCGATCTGGGTCGAGCCGTTTGCTCTACTAAGAGCTTACGGACCAAATCGGCAATTGCAAATTCGCTCCGCGAGCCCGGCAATGTGACGTGCTCGCGATCGCCCCGAATAGTTTCGAGACTGCCGAAGATTGACTCTTTGCGCAGTCTGCGGGCTGTATTTTGGCCGCCAGAAAGACATTCTGACTGCGAGTGGATTAATGGGCGCCACCGTCTCGGCGGCGGCTTTCATCCAATTGCGCAGGCGAGTGCGGTCGGTGGAACTGCCGGAAAGGGGAAGCTTCGTTCAGTTCGCGCCGTTCCAGCCCGAAAACCTCAAAACACGAAACGCCATTAGGTTTGGCATAGCGCTTGCATGAGGTCGAGGGGCTGGCGGCTTACGCACTGTTTGTGACAGTGCGAAAGCGTCGGACCGGGCCCTCAAACTCACACGAAGGAGTCGCAGAGATGATTAACCAGGCCACGCTTCAGGGAAACTGGAATGAGATCAGGGGCAAGCTTCGCAGGCGCTGGGGCCAGCTGACCAACGACGACGTGGAGACATTTAACGGGAACGTCGAGCAGCTGGTCGGCCTGATCCAACGCAAGACGGGCGAGGCGCGATCGCAGGTCGAAGACTTTCTCGACGAGCTGACTGCGAAAGGGTCCGCGTCGATCGACGAAGCGACCGAGAACGTCCGCGAGTACGTTCAGCAGGCCGCGGATCGGATCCAGGCAGGCTCGCAGCAGGCCTACGACAGCTTCCGCGACGGCTACGAACAAGCGGAAGAAATGATCCGGCAGCGCCCGACCGAATCGGTGGCGTTTTGCTTCGGCATCGGCGTGCTTGTCGGGCTCTTGATCGGCGCGAGTCTTCGGAGCCGGTGAGCCGCAATCGACAGCTCGGAATAACGGAATAGCATCGTGCCGCTGGGTCGGCAAAATTCAGTCTTTGTCAGGAGCTGATCGGTGAGCCCACAAATGCAACACGGTGATCGACGAAGCCAGGGGTCGCCCCGGGCGTTTTCACTTTCGGAATCGTCGCTGGAGCTGGTTGAGGACTATCCGTTCTCTTCCACACTGTTGGCGTTTGGCGTCGGTTTGGGAGTCGGCGTTCTGATCGGTCAAACGATCGCTGCGACGCTGCGCCCGGAGCCGCAACCTCTTTCTCGTCTCGATTCCTTGAGCCAACAGGTCTGTGACGCGGTGCGCAACGCCGTGCCGGAGGCAATTGCACGGCACCTGCCGCGGTAGTCGGAAAGTCGAAAGGGCTGATTCTTGGGTGCTGCCAGGCGCCCGGCAGCCCTGCTATGCTCGAAGAGGGGAAAGAAGCCCCCACGTCCGGGGAATCCACGAGACAACGCCATGAGCCGGCCTCCCGAAACGATCGAGCAGGTGCGGGCAGAAATGCGGCAAATCCGCTCGAATCTCGACGAAGAGGTTTCGACGTTTGTCGAGAGCACGCGAGTGCTCTTCGACTGGCGCTCGTACGTGCGACATGCGCCATGGCTCTGCCTCGGCGCCGCGGCCCTCGCCGCGTACTTCGTGGTTCCTGGGAAAGCGAAGGTCGTCAAACCAACTCCCGAGCAAATGGAGGAACTGGCAAAGCACGCACGTGTCACCGTCGCCGACCTCGGCACACAGGAGAAGACGAAATCTCTGGCTCGAGAGCTGGCGGGGGTGGCACTGGGAATCCTGGTGAGGGCGGGCCTTTCCGTCGCGACCCAGCAGTTCAACCAATTCATCAACCGGCCCCCCGGGCCGACCGAGCCTTCGGGGCCAGGAGCTCCCCAGCAATGATCATGAAAAATCGGCTTCCGGGGGACGTCTTCGGCGGGAAGGAGCGGCGATCTGGTCGGCCTGCCGATGGGGGCGCCGTGGGGCCGGCAGCGAAATACTTCCGATCGGTCGAAGAAACAATTGCCGAGCATCCGGGCTTGAGCCTGGTGGCCGCCGTGCTCGCAGGCATCGTCCTGGCCTGGTGGATCAAACGAAGATGAGTAACCGCGTTGAAGAAAATGGTCACTCGCCGGGGGGCACGGCCGCCCGCAGCGTGGGCCAGATCCTCCACGACATCGTGACCCTCGGTCAGCTTCAGGCGCAGCTCTTCGTGCTTGATGCCCGGGACGCAACCAGTAAAGTCCAGCGACCCATGTTGGCGCTCCTGGCCGGAGGCGTGCTGGCAATTTGCGCCGTGCCGCTTGCGCTCATCGGCATCGCGTTTTTGTTGATCGATGTCGCGCATCTGAGTCGACTGGCGGCGTTTTGGATCACATTTATTTTCGCGATTTTTGTGGCCGCATCGCTGGTGGGTTACGCGGTTGCCTGGTTCCGCGAACCGCCAGGATTGTTCCAGTGTTCTCGCGAAGAACTCGAGAGCAACATTGAGCGCGTCAAAGAGATGCTTCACCGTTCGGGTCCGCCGACCGGATCGGGCCCTCCGCGCTACACTTCCAGGACATGAGGGAATTCGACATTCAACTTCCAAGGGAGGTTTTTGACTTATGCCTCAACATCCATCACAAGCCGGCCGCACGCGGGAACGGTCTTCGCAGCAGACCGGATCAGAAAGCGGGCGCATGACCCGACAAGGGCGCTCGCAAATGCGGCCGTTCGATGATCTGCTCGAGTACGCGCGTCAGTATGCCCGCGAGCGCCCGGAAACGTTCGCCCTGGCTTGCTTTGGAGTGGGGTTCATTCTGGGCTGGCGACTCAAGCCGTGGTGAGTTGCCAGGGGCACCTGCGGAATCCTCTGGAAAAGCGGGGCTGCGTCTGCGGCGATTGCCTGACGCAGCCCCGCTCGTTTCCGTGGACAGGATGTTGACGTGAGTAAACGGACACAGCGCAGTTCGGCCGGGGGAGGATTTGTGATCCCAACGGCCGTGGCGAAATTCCTGCGAAGCCGGCACGGATCAATTTGGGACGGCCTTGGAGGAAACCGCTGTCCAGCTCGTGCAATTGCAGCACCTGGTTCGGTCGATCGAGACGGCAGGCGCGTCAACGCGACCGGCGGAGCCAGGCGAGAAGCCAATCGCGGCGGCCCGCTGATCGGATTGAGTCTGCCGCCGCGACAACCGTTGGATCGAGCGAAAGCGTCGCCGTGATCGACCCGGCCGCTT
>DASPSM010000461.1:0-6563 GCA_035623955.1 Planctomycetaceae bacterium | reverse complement strand
GCCAAGCCCAATAAGCCTTTGCGAACTTTCATTGTTCCGCCCCTTAAAAAAACGCCGATGGACTGGCTGCCCCGCCCGTCCTCACGCCCTAAATCATAAGCCTGCAAACATTTGCCGGTCAAGCGGCTGCGCGGCGACGCGGTCGGAGCGCCGCAAGGCGCAGAATTCTTTCCTCAAACGTGCCCGAGGGCGACGAAGCAGTCACACGTCGGAAAAAAAATTGGCCCGCACATTCCGGGCGAGTCTGCGCTCGCCGCCAATGCGCGGGCCAACGTCATTCGGGCCTTTAAACCCGACCAAATTCTGCGGGGGCTCAGTATCCGTAATAGTACGTGCTGTAGGACGGATAGTAGCCGTAGTAGCCGGTTGTGTACGGATAGCTGTACGAGTAGTACGGATATCCATAGCTGTACCCGTAATATGGGTATCCGTAATAGGGGTACCCGTATCCATAACCCCAGTACGGATAGGTGAGCCCCAGTCCGAGGCCGACGCCAAAGCCGCCCCAGCCCCAACCGCGTCCGCCCCAGTACCCGCCGCGATATCCGCCGCCCCAGCCGCGGTAACCGCCCCCGCGGTAGCCGCGCGCCAGGGCGACGTTCGAGCCGACGTCGCTGAGGAAGAAGCTCCCCGCCATCACCAACGCTGCCAAGGTCATCAGAAGTCGTTTCGAGGACATGTGTGTTCCCCCCTTTCGGCCTTTGAGGGCCGCGGTCCAATCGCTTTGACCGCTCCTGCCCGCCCTCACTCAACCCAATCTGAGTTTAGCTCCTGCGGCAGCCCTGTTCGTCAGGTTCAAAAAGTTCCGCGGGAGATGGCGCGGCAAGTACAGGCCCTTTAACGATCTGAGAATTGCGAACGAGCCAGCTCAACAGAGAGAAAGTTTCGCAAACGTTGCGCCAGATGCGGCCAGGAACCGGCTAATTCTTGTCCATGCCACGCTGGGCATGTACTTCCCAGGAGCTTCACACAAAATGCCAGCAGGCGCGAGTTAAAGCTCGAAAAGCGACTGCGTCTTCAGCACGCTGGCGCTCTCAGGAAAAGTGTGGAAAGCGTGGATCAACAGGCTGCGTGATCCCGTTTCCGTCCGCAGCAGGCTCAGGGGCTCGGGCGAAAGGCGGTTCTCCGCGGGAAAGCGGTAGGCGACCGCGGCCCGCTTGCAATCACCCAGCAGCTCCTCGTGGAAGCTGAGAAACACGTTTGGCTCCAGCCGCTCCATCTGGTAGCTCAGGCTGTACCGCAGCCCGCCGTCAAATCGCACTGACTCTTCGCGGCAGCCGCGCAGCGATTTTTCCAGCAGCCGCCGCTTTTGGGGCAAGAGCTGGTCGCGGCTGGCGGTCAGCTCGGTGACCGTGTGCCCGTTGTAGCGGAAGTCGATGCTATGGCCTGTGTCGCAGATCCGCAACGTTGCCGAATAATCGTTCTGCGCGATGTCGGTTTCCGCGAAGATACGAAACAGCTCCGGGTGCACCGAACGTCCGTAAACGTGGAGCATCAACCGAGAACTGTTAGGCCTGACGAATCCGACGCTCATCGATCATCAAAAGTCTGTTCATAGGATCGTGCGACAGTCGCCATTATAGCGGTGCCCTCGAACGCGGAGGAAGCAGCTGTCCGCCGCGCGATTCGCAAAATGCGAATTCGGGCCCGCATTGCCCGCCGCAGTTGAGCGGCTCCGGACATGGACGTGGAACGTGCCAGTGGCGAGACGTGTCGTTCACGCGGGACAAGCGCTAGATTTTGTGTAGTCGAAGTCGCGCCAGGATCGAATTGCCCCGATCTCCGGCCGCAAACACTGCACACAATCGGACCGCCGAGGAGGCGACATTTGGCAGCCGCGTTATAATTGAATGCTGCCAAACCGGTTAACACGATTCGGGGGCGTAAGCTTTCAACGCCTGGATCCAGTGCTCCGAAGGCCCGCGTGGTCCGCGCTTGTCCAATTTGGAACCAATGCGGACAAGTCTCGCCGGTGCGGTCACCGGCCCACGCGTGTGTACAAGGTCGCGCTTGCCACGCATGGCAGTTTTTCGATAAGTTCCGGAACGCACAAAGGTTTTTGCAAGGAGGTCGGGAACCGCAGCGCTCGTGCCAATGCGCGCGAGTTCACGTTGAAAACGGACTGATTTCAGGCGGCTCTTCGGAAACGAAGGCGATGGCGACAACCAACGTTTTTCGGATGGTGGGACGCAGTCTGGTCCCGAACGATGTCTCCGGCATCGACCCGGAGGAACTCGAGGAATGGTTCGAGTCCCTGGATGACGTGCTCGTTCGCTACGGGCCCCAGCGGCTGCAAGAGTTGCTCGTCAACCTGCAAGAGCGAGCCTATCTCCGCGGCGTGACTCTGCCATTCACTGCGAACACGCCGTACGTCAACACGATCGCGGCCGATCAACAGCCGCGTTACCCCGGCAACATCGAGATCGAGCGGCGGATCAAGAGCATCATCCGCTGGAACGCAATGGCCATGGTGTCGCGGGCCAACACCAGGCACCCGGGAGTGGGGGGGCACATCTCGACCTTCGCGTCGTCAGCGACCTTGTACGAAGTCGGGATGAATCACTTCTTCCACGCGCCCACGGCCGAGCACACAGGCGACTTCATTTATTTTCAGGGGCACGCGTCGCCCGGCATGTACGCGCGAGCCTTTGTCGAAGGCCGGCTGACCGAACAGGATCTCGAAGCGTTCCGGCGGGAGACTCTGCGGCCCGGCAAGGGTCTCTCGTCGTATCCGCATCCCTGGCTGATGCCGAATTTCTGGCAGTTCCCCACGGTCTCGATGGGGCTGGGGCCGATCACCGCGATTTATCAAGCGCGATTTTTGCGATACCTGCGCGATCGTGGGATCGTCGACACGAGCCAGTCGAAGGTCTGGTGCTTCGTCGGGGACGGGGAGGTCGATGAGCCCGAAACGCTAGGCGCGCTTACCCTCGCTTCCCGCGAGGCGCTCGACAATTTGATCTTCGTCGTGAATTGCAACCTGCAGCGGCTCGACGGGCCGGTGCGAGGCAACGGCAAGATTATCCAGGAGCTCGAGGCCGCCTTTCGCGGCGCCGGCTGGAACTGCATCAAGGTCATCTGGGGCACCGACTGGGATCCGCTGCTCGCGGCCGACACCGACGGCCGGCTGGTAAAACGCATGGGCGAGGTGGTCGACGGGCAGTACCAGAAATACAGCGTCGAATCGGGTGCCTACATCCGCGAGCACTTTTTCGGGGTCTCGCCGGAACTGCTGGCGATGGCCGAACATCTCTCCGATGAGCAGCTGCAGAAAATGCGTCGCGGCGGCCACGACCCGCGCAAGGTGCATGCGGCCTATCACGCGGCCGTTCATCACGAGGGATCGCCCACGGTGATCCTCGCCAAGACGATCAAGGGGTATGGCCTTGGCGAGGCGGGCGAGGGCCGCAACACCACTCACCAGGAAAAGAAACTCGACAGCGAAGAAATGCGGGCTTTTCGCAGCCGGTTCGCGATTCCCATCGGCGACGACGAACTGAAGGACGCGCCGTTTTATCGATTCCCCGAGGACAGCGAAGAATTCAAATATCTGACCGAGCGGCGCAAGGCACTCGGCGGATCGCTGCCCGTGCGGCACGGAGCGCTCGAGCGGCTGGAAACGCCTTCCCTGTCGGCGTTCGAGAAGACGCTCAAGGGAAGCGGCGGACGCGAGGCTTCGACCACGATGGCCTTCGGTGCCCTTTTGAGCCAGCTGCTGAAGGACAAGAACATCGGGCGGCGCGTCGTCCCCATTATTCCCGACGAGGCGCGCACCTTCGGTGTCGAGGGACTCTTTGCCCAGTGCGGGATCTACTCCAGCAAGGGGCAGGTTTACGACCCGGTCGATGCCGGCACGATCATGTACTACAAGGAGGCCAAGAATGGCCAGATCCTCGAAGAGGGAATCAACGAGGCGGGAGCCACTTCCTCGTTCATCGCGGCGGGCACCGCTTATTCGACCCTCGGCACGTACATGATCCCGTTCTACATCTTTTACTCGATGTTCGGCTTCCAGCGCGTGGGCGACCTGATCTGGCTCGCGGCAGATGCGCGGACACGAGGATTCTTGATCGGTGGCACGTCCGGCCGCACCACGCTCAACGGCGAAGGACTGCAACATCAGGACGGACACAGCCAGCTGATCGCGACGACGGTGCCGACCGTTCGCGCCTACGATCCGGCGTATGCCTACGAATTGACCGTCATCATTCAGGACGGTCTGCGGCGGATGTGCCACGAAAACGAAGACGGCTTTTACTACATCAGCGTCTACAACGAAAACTACGCGATGCCCGAGATGCCCGAAGGCTGCGAGCAAGGCATCCTCAGGGGCATTTACAAAGTGTCGAGCACCGAGAAAACCGGCAAGAATAACGGAGGTCGCCCGCAGCTCTTGGGCAGCGGCCCGCTCTTGAATGAAGCCCTCCGAGCTCAAACGATGTTGGCGGAACAGTTCGGCATCGGCAGCGACGTCTGGAGCGTGACGAGCTACAGCGAGTTGTTCCGCGACGGTCGGGCTTGCGAGCGTTGGAACCGGCTGCATCCGAAGGAGGAACCGCGTCAGCCCTATTTGCAGCAGGTGCTGAAGGGGCTGGCCGGGCCGTTCATCGCGGTGAGCGACAACATCCAGCTCGTTGCCGATCAGATTCGCCCGTGGGTCCCCGGACCCTACGTTACGCTCGGCACGGACGGCTTTGGCCGCAGCGATACGCGGGCTGCCTTGCGGCGACACTTTGAGATCGATGCGGAGCACACGGTGTACGCGGCGCTTTCCGCGTTGTCCGAGAAGGGGCAGTTTGATAAGAAGAAGCTCGCCAAAGCGGTCAAGGACCTGCAAATCGATCCGGAGAAGGTCGACCCCGCGACCGCGTAGTCGCAAGACCGCTTCTTCGGGGTGGCACTGGCGGCTTGCCCGCCAGCGGTTTTTTTAGACCGCACTGAAAACACGGGCGGACAAGCAGCCCGTGCCACCCACCCGCCGATTTTCGCACACCGACATGACGACTGAATTTAAGCTCCCGCTGATCTCCGAAGGCGTCGAAGCGGCCGACATCGCCGCCGTGCATGTCCACGAAGGCGACGTGATTCAGGCGGGCCAGATCGTGCTGGAAGTCGAGACCGAGAAGGCCGTCGCTGAGATCCCCTCGCCGCAGGCGGGTCGCGTCGAGAAAATCCTCGTCAAGCCGGGGCAGACAGTCAAAATCGGGCAGCCGCTGCTGACGATTGATGAGGCCGGGGCCGGGCCAGCGCCCAATCAGCCGGCCGCGAAAAGCCAGGCCCCAGTTGGGCCGAAGTCCGAAACGGCTAAGGCTCAACCGCCTGCTTCTGCTGCGCCGGCCGCAATCGCAACCCCCAAGCAACCGGTGGCGACGACGTCCGCCCCTGCAAAAGCCCCTCCGGCACCGGTAGAGCCCGCTCCGCCGGCGACGGTTGCCACAGCCCAGGACGTGTCGGGCAACGGACACGATGCCGACGCCCCTGTGCCGGCCGGTCCTGCGACGCGGCGTCTGGCGCGCGAGTTGGGGGTTGACTTGCACCGTGTCTCGGGCAGTGGTCCTGGCGGACGCGTCACTAGTGACGACGTCCAATCCTTCGTTCGCTCGCTAACGACGGGGCGCGCGGTGCAAGCCGGCCCGCCCGGCGGAGGCGTCACGCTCCCCCCGTTTGACCGGTTTGGCCCGATCGAGCGCGTCGCGATCAACAAGCTGGGCCGTGTCAGCGCGGCGAACCTCACCGTCGCCTGGCAAACCGTGCCGCACGTCACGCAGCACGAACTGGCGGACGTTACCGAATTGGAAGAGGCCCGGCAGAGTTACGTCCGCAACATCGGTCAGAGCGGTCCGAAGGTCACCATGACGTCGATCATGGTCAAGGCGGTGGTCGGTGCCCTCAAGGCCTTCCCGCACTTCAATTCCACGATCGACCTGGCAGCCGGCGAACTGATCGTGAAGCACTACTTCCACATCGGCGTCGCCGTCGACACCGATTTCGGACTCCTGGTGCCCGTCATTCCCGATGCCGACCGCAAAACAGTATTGGGGATCGCGCAAGAACTCGGTGTGCTGGCTGCCAAGGCGCGGGAACGAAGGCTCGAACTGGCCGACATGCAGGGAGGCACATTTACCATCACAAACCTCGGCGGTATCGGCGGGACGGCGTTCACGCCGATCGTCAACTACCCCGAGGCCGCCATCCTAGGCATGTCCCGCACGCAAAAGCAGCTCAAGCTTGTTGACGGCAAGGTGGTCGAGCGGCTGATGCTCCCCTTGTCGCTCTCTTACGATCACCGGATCATTAACGGGGCCGACGCGGCACGGTTTATCGTCAAGCTCGCCGGCATTCTTTCCGACCCGTTCAAACTCCTCATCGAACTTTGATTTGCTCAAAAGTCGAAGGTCACGAACGCAAGACTCGGGCGCGCTGGGTCTCTGACCTTGGACTTTAGACCTTGGACCTTGGACTAACGAACATGCCGCGACAGGGGGACAGCGCAGACGTCGGCAGCGGCGTCGAGCTCGTGGTGATTGGCGGCGGGCCGGGCGGCTATCCGGCTGTGTTCGACG
>DASPSM010000452.1:0-3331 GCA_035623955.1 Planctomycetaceae bacterium | reverse complement strand
AGGCGGACATTCAGCTCCTGGCCGCCGATTTCGATAAAGCGCCGCTCGGCGATGCTGCTCCAATAGTCTTCGAGTCGGGTCAATCCGTCCGACTTGGTGATCGTCTCGGTCGCCAGGCTCGTACGGAGCACGCTCGCCGCGTCGCAATGGGGGCCGCCGAGGTATGAGGCGACCGACTCGATGACCTGCCTTGCCCGCGCGACTTCGCCCGTCAGATCCTCGAATCGCACGTGCAAAACGCCATCGAGCTTCGACCAGCCAACCATGCCATCGTAGAACCGTTTGAGCATGTAAGGCGCGGTGGTTTGAAGAAACACGAGGCAGCGCTGCCGAAGATCGGCAAGCGGATACCAGGCCAGATGCTTGGCTCCCAAACGCCCGGTGGAGTGCATAAAGCGCATATAGGAAATCAGGGCCGAGCGAAGATCGCGCGTCACATAGAGGCACTTGAGCGGACGCGTCGCCTCGATGACCTCGTCTTTGAAGGGGAGATGCCCGACCGCGAATTCTCCGGGGCGGATTCGGCCCAGGGACGTGCTCAAAGGCTCGCTGCGCGCGAAGCGACCCGGGTCCTGGCGGGCCTGCTCGAGGTTGCTATTGCTGTAGTCGGTATACGCCGTCTCCGCCAGATGCATTCCGGTCCAGCGGTAACCCAGCGCTTTGAGCAGTTCGGCCACAAGATACGTGCCCGATTTGGGAATGCTCACCACGATCACTCGATGATCCGGCATGACGTCGACCTTGCCGATCGGAATCGAAGGTTCCTCGGAATCGCTGTACGATCCCGGCTCGCGGCGGCGGCGGATGATAACGCAGATGGCCAGATGACGCAAAATCGACTTGCGTGCAGTGCCGCGGCGGGTGACCGGCGTGGTAGCATTGGCGTGCAAAACATGACACATCAGTAATAAAAGCATTGGGCCAGTCATAAAACTTGGGCACGGGCGCCGAACTGCCGGGAGAGCCTTAATTCGATGAGTCAAATCAGCGGCCTGGAAATTGTCCGAATGGGGCGCGGCCAGTTTGCTGCCGTTCGCCAAATGCTCACGCGGGCGTTTCTCGACTATCCGCTGATGCATTATGTGAATGCCGATCTCGGGCCGCGGCGGCGCGGAGTCAGCACGCTCTACGGAGCCATCGTCCGCGACACGTTGCGGCACGGCGAAGTGCACGTGAGCGCCGGCTTGGAAGGGGCGTGTTGCTGGCTGCCCCCGGACGTGAGCTTGCCGACATTCGCCCGCGAGGTGCGCTCGGGAATGCTGGGGCTGCCGTTGGGATTTGGCTGGTCCGGATTTCAGCGTTTAGTCGACTTCGACAAAGTGCAACGCAGGTTGCACGAGCAATAAGCACAAGGGCCGCACTGGTTTCTGGCGACGATCGGCGTCGATCCAGCCCACCAAGGACAGGGCATCGGCAGCGCGCTCTTGGCTCCCGTTCTAGCGCGTGCCGACGAACAGCGCATGCCGTGCTACCTCGAGACGCACACGACGGGGAACGTTCGCCTCTACGAGCGGCACGGGTTCCAAGTGATGGAACGCCTGGAAAACCCAACGTCGGTTCCGCTGTGGGCCATGCGGCGGCCGCCAGCAGGAAATTAGGTCGGCGAAGCTACGAGCCGGCGCGCCACGGGTAGTCGATGTAGCGGGCCGTCTTTGTCGCGGCCTCGGTGCCCAGCAAGCGCTCGACGATGTGCAGGCTCATATCGATTCCCGCGGCGACTCCCGCCGAGCAGACGATTCGCCCGTTATCGACATAACGGCGATCCGTGTGCACGGTCGCCTTGGGGGCGAGCTGCCGCAGCAAGTCGAGCGTCGCCCAGTGCGTCGTGGTTTCCAGTCCGTCCAGCAGTCCCGCCTTGGCGAGCAAGAGCGAGCCCGTGCAGACGGAGAGCGTCAATTCGGCCGTCGCGGACCTGGCTCGAATCCATTCCAGCACCGACGCGTTACTCAACAGCGGACGAGTCCCCTGCCCGCCTGGGACGAGGAGCACGTGCGGCTGTGGAACATTCTCCAACGCGTAGTGCGGAGTGACGCTCAAGCCGTAGCGTGCGCGAAGGGGCCCGGCCTGTTGGGCGACGGTGAAGACGTTGAAGGCCGACGGCGCGGCGACTTCGCTCGCCACGGAAAAGACTTCAAACGGGCCGCAGAAATCGAGAATTTCGACGTCGGGGAAGATCAGGATCGCGACATTGCGCATGGCGGGCGTCTCCTGAATTCGTCAGAGGTCTTTAAGGTCGTCGAGTTTGACAATTCTGGCGTCAGCGGGGTTCGCGGCGAAAACGTTCGTCGACGCTTTCCGCTGCGCGCGGGCTTGGAAACACTCTTCGACTCACCAAGAATACCAATGTGGGCAAACCGAGTGCGAAGCTGACCGGGAGGCTTGCCGATGCTGTCCGAAATCCGCGCCGAGTTCCGCCGTTACCGAAAACTGGCCGAAGATGCGTTGGTCGAGCTCGACGACAAGTCTTTTTTTCACAAGCCGGGGGTCGCAGTCAATCCGATCGCGCTCGTCGTCAAGCACGTTGCGGGCAACCTGCGCTCGCGGTGGACCGATTTTCTGACCAGCGACGGCGAAAAGTCGGACCGGAACCGCGACTCGGAGTTTGAGCTCGTTCAGGGCGATTCCCGCGATTCGCTGATGCATCGCTGGAACACGGGTTGGAGCGCGCTAGAGAGCACGCTGGCCACCCTGTCGAACACAGATCTCGACCGCACGATCACGATCCGCGGCGAAGCCATGAGCGTTCGCGAAGCAAGCCTGCGCTCGGTCACGCACACGGCCTACCACGTGGGGCAAATCCTCTACCTGGCCCGCCTGCTCAAACCCGAACGGAAGTGGATAACCGTGCCGCCCGGACAGAGCAACAAGATCTCGACCCCCTACTTGGAACGCGACAGCGCGGCAAAGAAGTAGGACCAGGCATTCAATATCCGGCGGCGCTGCCGTCTTCCCGCTTGTCCGCCACGCCGGTGAGAGTGCCGGTTTTTGCATCGACCCAGATCGAATGGGCGTCCCCATGTTCGTCCTTCGACACCCGCACAGTGTGTCCCATCGCTTCGAGCTGCTTCACGAGATCGGGATGCTCGCGGGCAAACTGGCGCTCGACCGTCACACGGTCCGGGAACCACTGGTGGTGAAAACGCGGGGCGTCGACGGCGGCACGCGGACCCATGTCGAAGTCGAGCACGTTGACGACCATACCGAGCAGCGTGTTGATGATCGTTCGTCCGCCCGGGCTCCCCGTGATCAAATACGGCTTGCCCTCCTTCAAGACGACGGTTGGGCACATCGAGCTGAGCATCCGCTTGCCCGGCGCGATTTGATTGGGGGG
>DASPSM010000451.1:0-30806 GCA_035623955.1 Planctomycetaceae bacterium | reverse complement strand
TGACAACGCTTCAAAAAAAGGGCCACTGTGAGCCGCGACTCATTCATCCGAAAGGTCCTTTGGGCGACAGTGTTCTACAATCTGCTCGGTGCCTCGGCTTTTGCCTTCCCGGCGTCGTTGGGGCGCCTCGCAGGGTTACCCATCCCTGTCGCGCCAATTTACAGCATCCTGTTGGTGTTTTTTGTGTTGCTCTTCGGAGCCGCTTATGCGTGGTTGGCGATGCAGCCGGAAATCGATCGGCCGATGGTGGCGATGGCTGCAGCCGGCAAAGCCGGTGTGTTCGTGGTGGCCGTCGTCCTCTGGCTAATCGGCCAGGGACCCGCCTTGTTCATCCCGGGGGCGACGGGCGATCTGATTTTCGCGGCGATCTTCACGCGGTGGCTGCTGTGGGGCTCGGCCAGGCGGCCGCCGCAGTCCTAGGGCCCGGCCAGGCGGCCGCCGCAGTCCTAGGGCCCGGCCCTAGTCGGCGGACTCATTCTCCGAATGGAGCTGTTTCTCGATCGCCAGGCCCAGGCTCCGCATTTTGGCACGCAGCGTGGTCCGCGAAATTCCCAGCATCTCGGCCGCCTGCATCTGATTGCCTTTTACGTGGCGGAGCACTGTTTGGAGCACGACCCGATCGACGGCGGACGTGACCTTGGCATAGATATCCGACTCGCCGCGACGGATCAGCTCGCCGATCATCTCTTCGACTCGCAAGTTCTCCGCCACAGAGTCGACCCTGCCGGATTTGACCACCGACGATTCCCGCGATTCCTCGCGCAGATACGGTGGCAGGCACTCAAGTGTGATCACTTCGCCCGAAGACTGCACGTAGGCATGCTTAATGGCGCTTTGCAGCTCACGCACGTTACCTGGCCACGAGTGGGCTTGCAGCACGCGCAGCGCCTCGGGCGCGATCGAAGTCACCCGCTTGTGGAAATCGCGATTCAAGACCTTCAAAAAATGGGAGACCAAAAGCGACAGATCGTCCTTGCGATTACGCAATGGCGGCAGGTCGATCGTGTAGACCTTCAGCCGATACAAAAGATCGGAGCGAAACTCGCCGGCGGCCACCTTCCGTTCGAGATCCTGGTTCGTGGCGGCAATCACGCGCACGTCGGTGCGAATGGTCTCCTCACCGCCGACGCGCTCGAACCGCTGCTCCGCGAGCAGCCGGAGCAGCTTGGGCTGCGTCGCCAGGTTCATGTCGCCAATCTCGTCCAGAAACAGCGTCCCTTTGTCGGCTTGCTCGAAGATGCCGATGCGACGGCGATCTGCCCCGGTGAAGGATCCTTTCTCGTGGCCAAACAGCTCGCTTTCGAGCAGTCCCTCTGGCATTGCCGCACAGTTGACCGCCAGGAACGGACCTTGGCTGCGGCGACTGTGCTGGTAGATGGCACGGGCCACCAGTTCCTTGCCGGTCCCGCTTTCTCCCTGGAGCAACACGGGAACGTCGAGCGAAGCCACCCGGCCGATCGCCTTGTAAACTTCCTGCATTTCAGGCGTGTGGCCGACGATGCGATCGACTCGATCGTCGTTGGGCAGCTCGTCTTCGGCAAAAACGGCGGGCACGTGCCGCAGCCGGCTGAGTTCGATTGCCTTGTCCACCAGCTCGCGGAGTTGATGGAAGTCGACCGGTTTGAGCAGGTACTCGAAGGCGCCCCGCTTCATGGCCTCGATCGCCGTGTCGGCCGTGCTGAAGGCGGTGATGATGATCACGGGCAACCGCGGATCGATGCGTCGAATTTCGTCGAACGCCTCCAGTCCCGTCATGTCCGGGAGCCGCACGTCGAGAATGACGACGTCCGGATTTTGACGCCGGACCGCGTCGATCCCCTGGCGAGCCGTCCCGGCCGTCGCCACTTCGAGCGTCTCGGAGCTGAGGCTCTTTACCAGCGAATATTGCAGGTTGGGTTCGTCATCAATGACGAGCAGTCGTGCCATCGAAAGAACTCAAGCGAGGTGTCAGAGTTTGCGACTCAGGAACGGACCGGCGCGGCAACCGGCGCCGCCGTGCCGGCCTTCACGGGAGGCTCAGCGGCGGCGATTCCGGGGAGACGAACAATGAACTCGGCTCCGCCCCCAGGCCGGTTCACTGCCAGAATTTGCCCTCCGTGCGACTCGACGATCCGCTTGCAGATCGACAGACCCAAACCGATGCCCGTTGGCTTGGTCGAGACGAAGGGCTCGAAAATCTTCGTCCCCAGTTCGCTGGGGAGGCCGCGACCCGTGTCACAGACCCGGACGATCACCCAACCGGGCGAACCATTGCCCCCGGTATCCGTCGTTTCAATTTCCACAGAGACGGCCCCCCCTTCCGACACTGCGTCGAGCGCGTTGAGCAGCAGGTTCAACAACACCTGCCGCAGCTGCCCCATGTCGGCGCGGATCGGAATCGTCTGATTCTGCGGCGCGGAGCAGGAGACCCGCACGCCCTGGCGGTCCGCGCGCGGCGAAACCAGGTCGAGCACCTGCTTGACCAAGAGCCGCAGGTCGAATGTCCGCCGCTCGATCTCTGGCGGCCGCGCGAAATCCAGGAACGTCTCGGCCGAGCGTTCCAGGCGGGTGATTTCCTCTTCCAGGACCGAGAGATCGCGGTCGGCTAGCGCCGGAGGATTGGCCTCGGCAGCCGCCTGGACCAGGATCTTCATCGCCATGAGCGGATTCCGCAACTCGTGGGCGATACCTGCTGCCATCTGACCCACCGCCGCCAGCTGCTCCGCGCGGAGGGCCTCGCGGCGGCTCTCCTGCAATCGCTCGACGACCGCGCCAATCTGGTCGGCGATTTTGTGCAGCACGATCTCAATTTCTTCGAGGCTGGCTTGCGCGGAAAACGTGATCGGCCCGACGATCTCGTTCAATTTCCCCGCGGCGTCCTGGATTGGCAGACTCAGGCGAACGATGGACCGGCTGTAACCACGGGCGATGCCGAACCCGGCCACCAGGCCCGAGAGGGGCCCGCAAATTCCCAGGAGCAACAATCCCAGCACCGCGCGATTGGCCAATTGGAGATTTTTCTCGTTTGAGTTCTCGATGTCCTCCTCGGCATAAGTGTCCAGGTAGTTCTGCGCCGGCGTCAGCAGTTTGTCCTCGAGAACGTCGTGCATCAGCGTCGCGATCTTTTCCTTGCGTTGCTGGGGCGCGGTCTTTTCGCGTGTAATCTCGCCAAGCTGGTTGAAGAAACGGGTGCAAGCCTCCCGCAGTTGCGCGACGTGTTGTTTTTCCCCTTCAGTTGCGGCAGCTCTTTCGGCCACCGCGATCCAGTGCTCGACATCGTTCTGCTTGGGGGCTATGGCTGGAAGCAATGAGGCTTCGTCGCCGCCGTGAAGGAGGAATTGATTGATTTCTGTTCGAACGTCACGGATGTCGATCGCCAGCTCCTCGCCCGCCCTCAGGCCGGCGACGTCCAGCGACAGTTGTTTTGAGACCCGCTTGTACGACGTGTTGAGCTGCCAGGCTGCCGCTACCGCGACGACCAGCGGAATCGCACTGATCGCGATCACGGGACCGGCCACTCGGACAAACATGTTCGTTTTCAATGCGTCACCTTCGCAGCTCCGGGCGTCGTGACCGGCGGCCACAAGTTCTTGTGAGACCCTACGCGGGCCCTAAAGCAGCTCATCCATCCAATAGGAATGATCCTTTAATCATATGGTCGCGCGCTGCATTGCGAAAACGGCCGCTCTCTCGACCGGCAATTAACCGGCGTGATCTGGTGGCCGCCCTGGCGCTTTTCGCCCGAGGTTGCTATTCTGGGACAAACTTGGCCCGGCCGGCAAATCCGGTTCCGGCGCGTCGACTTTGGGCCAACCGGGAGAAAAAGGACAGAGAACGTACTCCATGCAGTTCCTCTCAGGGACGTCCCAAGGTCCGGTCTTGATCGTGCATGGCGGAGCCCCCTCGCGGCTTCCCGAACCCGAAAAAGTGCTGGCAGCCGCGCGTGCCCTCCAGGAGATTGCCGAGAACTGTTTTCCGGAATTGGCCAGTGGAGCGCCCTGCGAGCTTGTAGTCCGTGCGCTGCAAGCCCTCGAGAGCGACCCCCTGTTCAACGCCGGTCTGGGCGGTTCGATTCAAAGCGACGGCGAGGTTCGCGTCTCGGCTGCGATCATGGACGGGGCACGGCAGACGTTCTCGGGAGTGATCAATGCCTTGCACGTCAAGCACCCGTCCTTGATTGCTCTCGCCCTGCAGGCGCGCCGGTCGCGAGTCATCAGCCAGCCGGGCGTGCAGGAACTGGCTCGGGAACTGAACCTGCCCGAAGTAGACCTCGCCACGCCCGAGCAATTGGAGACCTTCCGTCGTCGTAAAGAAGTTGGCGGCTTCGACACGGTCGGCTGCGTCGTTCGCAACGCGCGCGGCCAGCTCGCAGCCGGAACCAGCACCGGCGGTCGATCATTCGAATTTCCCGGACGCGTTTCGGATTCGGCGACCGTTGCGGGGAATTATGCCTCGGAAGTCGTCGCCGTCGGCGCGACCGGAATCGGCGAGGAGATCGTCGACGACGCCTTGGCCGCGCGGCTCGAAACCCGCTGCCGAGACGGAATGCCGCTCGAACAGGCAGCCCGCCGCTGCTTCGACGAGGCCGTCGCGCGCGGCCGCACTTATGGTTGGATCGCCGTGCATCACAACGGCGACTGGGTCTCGGCCCACACCACGCCGACGATGAGCTTTTGCGTACGTAGCGAGCGGGGAACGCTGGCCTCCTCCGCCCCCCAAGCACCGATGGGGCGGTGACCGGATCTTCGGACGTGTGCCGTGCGGAGCCGGTTGCTTGGCCTTCACACGGCCCCGGCGTTCTTCTACCATCGTCGCGCCGCGCGGCGGCAGAGTCGTTCAGCAAAATCGGTAGTCAGACAGCGAAAGTGCAACAATGGCGGAGCAGATTGCGACCAACATCACCCGGCATGATCACAAGGTCACCAAGGCCGAGCGATCCAAACTCAACGGGCACAAAGGGGCCGTCCTCTGGTTCACGGGACTCAGCGCGTGCGGAAAGAGCACGGTCGCAAACACCGTCGATCACTTGCTCTATTCGCGCGGGAAACACACGTTTGTCCTCGATGGCGACAACATCCGGCATGGCCTGAATAAAAACCTGGGATTTTCCGCTGCCGACCGTGCGGAGAACATTCGCCGAATCGGCGAGGTGGCCAAGCTGTTCTGCGAGGCCGGCACGATCGCGCTGACGGCGTTCATCTCCCCCTACCGCGCCGACCGGGACGCTGTCCGGGCCCTTCTGGCGCCGGGCGAGTTCGTCGAGATCTACGTCAAGGCCTCGATCGAAACCTGCGAAAAGCGGGACCCCAAAGGCCTCTACAAGAAGGCGCGGGCCGGAGAATTGAAGAACTTCACGGGCATCGATGACCCTTACGAGGCCCCCGAAAAGCCCGAAATCACCCTCGACGCGGACAAAAAGGGCATCGACGATTTGGCTTACGAGGTCGTCAGCTACCTCGAAAAGCAACACGTGCTCGGCGTCTAGGATTGCGCACGGCACGGTGAACCCGTCGAGTGCAGACTAGCGCGCGTTCAATGGCTGGGAACGGTCGTTTGGTGGCTTTGCTGGCTCCGCAATTCTCTGACAATGGCCCGCCCGAGCCAACCACCGCAGATCAATGACGCGATGAAGACGATTGCCAGAAGAGCTTTGCGCCTCGTGGTCATTTATATCCTCGCCTCGTTCACTACAGCAGCGGGCCCAGCAGGCGCGCGACGTTTTCGAGCAGCCGGACTCCCATCCCCCGTTCCCGCCACTCATCGAGGTCGAGCGCGCGCGACTTGTCGGCGTAAGTCGCCTGCAGCGCTTCGAGTCGGCCGGTGAACTCGCGGTCGTAGATCGCCAGCGTCAGCTCGAAATTCAGATGCAGGCTCCGCGGATCGAGATTCAGCGAGCCAAACAGGCTGTATTCGCCGTCGACGCACACCGACTTCGTGTGCAGCAACCCCGCACGAAACAGCAGCACTTCGACGCCCGCCTCCGCCAGGTCTCCCTGGATGCTGCGGCTGGCCAACCGTGCCAGACGCGAATCGACCCTTTCAGGCACGATCAGCGTGACTTTCACGCCCCGCTGGGCGGCGGAAACCAAAGCCTCTAATAGGGCCTCGTCGGGAACGAAATACGGAGTCGTGATGACCAATCGTTGCTGCGCGCTATAGATGAAGGCGATCAGGATCCGCTCGATGGCGTCCCGCGGATCAGACGGCCCCGAGGGAATCACTTGCACCGGCGCAGACGCCTGCCGCGGCTGGGGATGAACGTCCCCCGTTTGTTGCAGGCGCTCCAGATTCTCTTCGCTCTCGAGCGCCCAGTCTCCAAGAAATGTGACCCCTAGCGGCTCCACCGCTGGCCCCTCCACGCGCACGACAGCGTCGACCCATTCCCCGACGCCGGCAGACCTTTTGAATAGCCGGGCATCGACCAGATTCATGCTGCCGGTGTACGCGACGCGTCCGTCGATGATGGCCAGCTTGCGGTGCAATCGCAGATCGAACCGGACAAAGATCAGCCGCCACACGCGGGCTTGCAAGGCGGCCTCGACGGCGACTCCGGCTTCTTGGAGTCGGTGAACCCAGTCGCTCCGCAGGAATTCGCGGCTGCCGACGTCGTCCAGCAGCATGCGGCAGGTCACGCCTCGGGCCGCCGCCGCCATCATCGCTTCCGCGACGCGGTCAGCAAGGCCTCCGGCGGTCCAAATGTAGAACTCGAGGTGGCAAGAACTTTGCGCCTCGTTGATGGCTTCGACCAGGGCCTCCAACGCGTCGGCCGAGTTCTCGATCAGCTCCAGACGATTGCCCGCGGTGACCGGCATGTCGGCCGTCCGGTGGCACATCCGCGCAAGCGCTTCGGCAGCCGCCGGCCGCGAGGACCAGTCAACGTCGCCGACCTGCACTTTGTCGAGCCATGCCTGATAGGGGGCCCGCAGCTCAGCGGCCCGGGCCGCTCGATAAACCCCCAGCCGCAATTCGCCCAGAAGCAGGTACGCGATCGCTCCCGCGAACGGGAACATGACAACGATAGCGATCCAGGCGAGCGAAACGCCGACGGGCAATCGCCGCATGATCACGCGCACCGACAGCCCCAATCGGAGCACGAGATCCACGGACACTAAGAAGACAGTCCACCAATTGAGATTCTCCATCCGTGCTCTCGCCCGTGCCCGATCGACGCGCCACGGTTCCGCTGCTGGTTTAAGGTATGGGATTTTAGCTTAAGCCCGGACGAAACACGATTTTCGCGAGAGTTTCGTCGCCGTCCAAGAGCCACGAGCGCTGATTCCGCGTCGCGTCGGCGACTCAGAGAGGATTCCAGAATTCGCCCGAACGCAGCCACTTGGATCGGATTGCCGTCCAAATGTCGGCGGCCAGCTCGTCGGTAACGTAGCGGTAGGGGAGCCAACCGTAACCTTCCTCGCCCCATTTCGGTCCCCATGAGTTGCGAATCAATAGCGCGCCGCGCGACGAACGGATCCGCAAATCGTCGTCGTAGCCGACGGCGGTGACGGCGTGACCGGTGCGGATCGAGTCAAAACGGCTTGGAAACGGGATCTCCGGGTCGCTCGTCAGGGAGCTGGGGACGCCGAAGCCCAGCGCACAAGCAAATCCGGCCGCCAGCAATGACCGGAGCGTCTCCAGCGTGTGCGCGCCCGACTGCATCGGTGCGTCGACGCGCACGTAGCGGACGTCGCGGTACTCCGCATTGAACGAGTACAAGTACGGATCGGGAACGCGCTCCAACGCCGCGGGATCGTACGGCCAGAAGCGCTCCGGCGGCAGGCCGAATTTGACGGCCGCCTTGAACGTGATCCGCAGGCTGACTCCCGCCCGAGCTCCGTCGCATCCCGAGAGCCGCAGCGCGTTGGCGTGTAGAAACAGGCGCGACGGTGTGGTGATCTGGCCCGACGCTCGCCGCTCGAAGTACTGGAACAAACCGACGCACGCGTGCGCCGAACTGGTCCCCAATTCCTGCTGATCCTGGACCGGCAGACAATACTCTCGCCAATCGACGCTGGAGGGGCGCGCGTAGCTGGGCGCGCGCAGACGCTCGAGCATGCGGCGTACGCGCGCATGGCGCGTGGTAAAGTCCCGATGATCGGGAGCATCCCGCCGCCATCCGCAATCACACAGGTCGACAGCCAGCATTCATTCACCAGACGTAATTGGGAAGACCGCCTATGGCGCCGGAAGCGCAAAAACTGCGCTGAGGTGGAATCTAGACGCAAACCCATGTTGAAGACGAGTGGGAACCGGGTGGCGATTCGGTGGAGCTTCGGGCGGGCGCCCGGCTCTCTCCCGTGCATGCGAAGAGGCATCACGCCGTTGCCGTTGGCTCTCACGGCACCTCCCTAAGTCGAACTGCCAGAGTGCAGAGTCTGCTCACCGACTCGTCGCCCGACATCCACCGAATCCCCACTGCATTGCCACTTGTTGACGGATCCCACCGTGATGAAGATGGGCAAGCACAGCTTTTTTGCCGCTGCCAAAGATCGCGCATCGCAATTACGTGCCGGACGAGCCGGTCAGGAGAAGTCGAAAATGCCAGGCCACAACGGGTCGTCAGGACACAACGGCTCTCACGCACAACCCAAAATGGCAGAGATGCCCCACGGCGCTACCGGATTCAACGCGTCATTTGCCGATGTGCTTGCCAGCATTTCGCGGCACCGCTGGAAGCTGGTGGCGTTCGGCTGTGTGATGCTCGCGACCGCGATCGTGCTCGGCGCCATCTGGCCCAAGACCTACCGCTCCGAAGCCAAGCTCTACGTGCGGCTCGGGCGCGAGAACGTCGGTCTGGATGCAACGGCGAGCCTCGGCCACGAGATCTCCGGCCTGCAGATCAGCCGCGAAGAAGAACTCAACACCGTGGTCGAGCTGCTCCGCAGCCGGTCGCTTTTGGAGAAAGTCGTCGACCGCGTCGGCGCAGAAACGGTGCTCAGCCCGACGAACGAGCCAGCTACGAACCGAGCGCCCTCGATTGCAGCAATGGCACAATCAACCCTGCGACGCTGGGCGCACTGGCTCACCAACGACGGGGAGTTGACCCCCCGCGAACGGGCCATCCTCGCGCTGCGGAAGCAACTCGATATCCAGAACGTCCGCAAGACCGATGTGATCCTGGTCGCGCACGAAGGGCCTAGCGCTGAGGCATCGCAGCAGATTGTTTCCACACTGATCAACCTTTATCTGGACGAGCACGTGCGGATGAGCCGCTCGCCGAACGAACACGCCTTCCTCGCGTCCCAAGCGGCGGCGATCAAGTCACAGCTGGTCCAACGCGAAACCGAGCTGAAATCATTCAAGGACCAGACGGGCCTGGCCTCGCCAGCCGAGCAACGGCAAACGCTGGTCACTCAGATTGGACGGCTCGAAGACGATCTCAAGACTACACTCGCGACGATCGAGGCCACCGAAGCCGAGAACCGCGCGATTCTCGCCGAGCAAGGCCGCATTTCTCCCCTCGACGGCCGAGCGCACGAAGAGTTGCGGCTGATGCTCGTGAGGGAGAAGCCAACCTTGGCCTCGCAACGGGCGAAGTCGGAATTGCTGCGGAAACAGTTGGCTGACGCAAAAGAACAACTGCGAGTCCTCAACGGCAACGAAAACCGCATCACGCAAATGCAGCGCGAGGCCCAGATATTCGAGGGCAGCTACCGCAAGTACTCCGAGGGCTTGGAGCAGGCTCGCCTCGACCAGTCGCTCGAAAAGCAGCGGATCTCGAACATCAATGTGGCCCAGCCGGCGAGTTTGAGCCTGCAGCCGGTCAAGCCTCAGCGGTCCCTGTTTCTGATCGCTGGCCTGCTGGCGGCGATCTTCGGCGGACCGACGCTGGCTGTTCTCTACGACGCTTCCCGGTCCCCTACGAAGGCGTCTCAGGCAGTGGAATATCGGCTCGACGCACCGGCTGTGGCTGCAGCCTCGGCTCTCGCCGACACGCGGGCGATCGGGGTCTGAATCTCCGGTCAATACGCGCGGCAGGCGTGACCTGCGACTGACGAATTGCCTCTTTGACTCGACAACATGGCGGGCCGGATGATCAAGACACCAGAGTTCCTTCGGATCGACCGCGGCAACGGTCGCCTGTCTCTCGTGACGCGCGCGTCTGGAGACCCGGACAGACACTCCGGACCGCTCGGAACTCTCATTCGCGGCGGCCGGCGGTTCGTGCGTCTGGCCGTCCAAAACACGTTGCTCAGGGTGGGTCTGCTTGGGCTGGGCCACCTTACCGTGTTTCTGCTCTCGTACTGGCTGGCGTTTTGCCTGCGGTTCGACTTCGCCGTCCCTCCGGTGTCCGTAGGGATCTTCTGGGGCAGTGTCGGCTTTGTCCTTTCGCTCAAGATCTGCATCTTCTACGCGTCGGGGCATTTTCATGGCTGGTGGCGGTACGTGACTTTCTCCGACCTCGCCTCGCTGTTGCGGGCCGCCTTCCTGTCGCTGTTGTGTATCAGCACGGTCAACTACTTCTTCTTGGGGAGCAACATCCCGCGGTCGGTGGCGATCATGGACTGCGTGATCACCATCGTGCTGATCGGAGCCCTGCGCGCCAGCTGGCGGCTGCTGCGCGAACAGTTCTGGCCGCTGTTTCAACACGACGATTGTCGCCCGGCCCTGCTCGTCGGGACCGACGATGCCACCGGAATCCTTGCCCATCAGATCCGCACGCATCCCAAATCGCGGTATCGGGTTCGCGGCTTTCTCGCTGTGACCGGCGATCGTGTTGGTTCAAGTCTCGGGGGAATTCCCGTGGTCGGGGCACTCGAGGAGCTCCCCGCCGTCGCCATTACGCGCCAGATCACCGATATTCTCGTGATCGCCGGTAGCCTGCCCGGCAAGCGGCTGCGAAGCTTGATGGACGCCTGCGACGAAGCGCAACTGACCCTCAAGATCATTCCGGGACCCGAGGACCTTTTCGATGGCGGACGCGAGGTCCCCATCCGAAATATCGATATTAACGACCTGCTGCGACGCGATCCGGTCGAGCTGGACAACAGCGCCATCGGCCACCTTCTCAAAGCCCGCACCGTGATGGTCACAGGCGCCGGGGGAAGTATTGGCTCCGAGATCTGCCGGCAGCTCCTCCGCTTCGAGCCGAAAATGCTCGTCATGGTCGGCCGGGGCGAGAACCGCATCTTCGCGATCGATCGCGAGCTCCGGCGCATCTTTCAGTCGACAGAGCTGGTCCCCTGCATCGGAGACGTCACCGACGAGAGCCGCATGCGGCAGATCTTGTCCCGATATTCACCCGACGTCATTTTTCACGCCGCCGCGCACAAGCACGTCCCCTTGATGGAGGCCAATCCGGCCGAGGCGATTAAAAACAATGTTGGCGGCACCCGCTGCCTCGCCGATCTAGCTGACGAATTCGAGGTCGGCTGCTTCGTCCTGATCTCCACCGACAAGGCCGTGTATCCGGCCAACATCATGGGTGCCACCAAGCGGCTCGCCGAGCGCTACGTTCTCGCACTGTCCGACTGCTCGTCGACACGGTTCATCGTCACGCGTTTCGGCAACGTGCTCGGCTCGAACGGTAGCGTGGTTCCCATCTTCCAAGAGCAAATCCGCTGCGGCGGCCCGATCACCGTCACGGACCCTCGGATGACCCGTTACTTCATGACGATTCCGGAGGCGTCGCAACTCGTCTTGCAAGCGGCCGCGATGGGCAGAGGCGGCGAGATCTTCGTGCTCGACATGGGCGAGCCGGTCCGCATCGTCGACCTGGCCCGCGACCTGATTCGACTCTCCGGCCTGCCGGAAAACGCTATCGAGATTGCCTACTCCGGAATCCGCCCCGGGGAAAAACTGTACGAGAAGCTCTGCACCGAGGACGAAGAGACGCTCCCCACCGTGCATCAAAAGGTCCGCGCTGCCCACCATCCTCCCGATTCCCTGCTAGGAGTTCAGCGCGACTTGGCCGAACTCCAAGAATGGATTGAAGATACGGATGACGTAATTCGAGCTAAGCTTGAAGAACTTTTGCCCGAGTACAGCCCCGAGCGACGCGTCGCGGGCCGACAGGAGCCCTCGGCCGACGCTTCCCTCGCGTCTTAGTGACCGTTCTGCGTATTCGCCGCCCGACGGGCTGAAGGGCTTGAGAAAGCTGTGACGATGCGGACCGCCACCGCAGACTGCCCACCGCTCGCGGCCGCAGAGCGCGAGAGGGGTGCGCTCTTGGCAGGCCACTCCGCGCCCGAGGCGCCGACCGCCACAGCGGCTGTCGAAGAAAACTCTGAGAAATCCTCCGCGGCGACGCTGCGTTCGAACTTCTGGTGGATGCTGTCGGGCAACGCGCTTTACGCGCTCTGCCAGTGGGGGCTGCTGGCAATTCTGGCGCGCCTCGGAACGCCGGCGATCGTTGGGCAATATGTCCTCGCGGTCGCGGTCACCACGCCGATCACTGTCCTCTTCATGCTGCACCTGCGCGCCGTCCAGGCGACCGACACGCGTCGCGACTACGAGTTCGGCCACTATCTGGCGCTGCGACTGTGCGCGATGGCGGTGGCGCTCGTCGTCGTGGTCGGCATCTGCCTTGCCTCGGGCTACCCGGGCGACACCTTCCTCGTGATTGCCGCGGTGGCGGTTTCGGCTGTCTGCGACTCGCTCAGCGACATCGTCTACGGCCTGCTGCAACAGCGCGAACGACTCGACCGGATCGGCCAGTCGATGATGCTCCGCGGCATTTCGTCCGTCATTTTGCTCTCCGCGATGATCGCCTCGACGGGCCGCGTTTTTTACGCGATCCTGGCAGTCGCGTGTGGCCGGCTCATCGTGCTCGCGCTGTTTGATCTTCGCAATGCCCGCCGAGAACTGGGGCGCAGCGCGATTCGCCCAGGCAAAGCGCTGCTCATCTCCGTTAAACCGCGCTGGGAGCCGCGGCGGATTCTCCGCCTCGCGCGAATTGCGCTTCCTCTCGGGCTGGTCATGATGCTGATCGTGCTCAGCACCAACATTCCGCGCTATTTCGTCGAAAGTGATCTCGATCAGAGTGCGCTAGGCATCTTCGGGGCGATCGGATACCTGAGCGTCGCCGGAACGATGGCGGTCGGCGCTCTGGGCGACTCGGTGACGCCGCGATTAGCTCGCGATTACGCCTCCGGTCGGCGCCGGGATTTCGGGCTCTATGTGTTGCGTCTGGCGGGACTCGGAGTTGGTTTGGGAGTCGCCGGCGTATTGGTCGCCCTCGTCGCCGGCCGGCCGCTTCTCGGCTTGCTTTACGGTCCTGCGTACGCCGAGCGCACCGACATTCTGATTCTGACGATGGTGGCGGCGGGCGTCGGCTACGTCGCGTCGTTTTCCGGCTACGCGGTGACCGCAGCTCGTTATTTCCGAGCTCAATTGCCTCTCTTTGCGGCCGTCGCCCTGGTGACGGCCATCGGATGTTGGTGGCTGGTTCCGATGTGGGGACTGCGAGGAGCCGCGATCGCCCTGGCTCTTTCGGCGCTGACGCAGCTCGTCGGCTCGGCCCTGATTCTCTTTTACGCGCTCCGCGCGATCTCGGGGCAAGAGTCCCCGGAACTTGCGGACGGATTGCCAAGGTGCGCGTGATGGCCCCTCACAGACCCGTTCGAGTCCTGCACGTGCTGGGCGCCCTGAATCGCGCCGGGGCCGAGACGTGGCTGATGAATGTGCTGCGCCACATCGACCGTGATCAGTTCCACCTCGACTTCGTCGTCCACACCACGGCCCCCGGCGCCTATGACCCCGAAGTGCGGGCGTTGGGCAGCCGAATCTCTCCCTGCGTTGGTCCGCAAAACCCGCTGGCATACGGCCGCACGTTGCGAGACATCCTGCAATCCCAAGGGCCGTTTGACGTCGTGCACAGCCACGTGCACGCCTACTCGGGTTTCGTGCTGCGGACCGCGCGGCAAGCGGGCGTCCCGATTCGAATCGCCCACAGCCACTGCGACACGTCACTTGTGGACGACCGAGCGGGATTACCGCGTCGAGCCTACCTCGGACTGATGAAGCGGTGGATCCATCGCGATGCGACTCTCGGTCTGGCTGTGAGCCAGCTGGCTGCCGCTTCGCTGTTCGGCGCGAATTGGACGGACGATCCGCGCTGGCGGATTTCGTACTGTGGAATCGACCTCGCGCCGTTTCGCGCCGCGGTCGACCGCGCGGCCGTCCGCGGCGAATTCAACATTCCCCAACAGGCCTTCGTGGTCGGGCACGTCGGCCGGTTCGACTATCAGAAGAACCACAGGTTCCTGGTCGAGGTTTTCGCCACGCTTTCCCGGCAACGGCCCGCCGCGCGGCTGCTGCTAATCGGTGAAGGCCCTCTGCGGCCGGAGATCGAAGAACAGATCTCTCGGGCGGGCCTGCAAGACAAAGTGATCTTTGCCGGTCCGCGGCCCGATGTGCCCCGCTTGATGACCGGGGCGATGGACGCCTTCGTTCTTCCGTCGCACTTCGAAGGATTGCCCCTCGTGCTACTGGAGGCGCAGGCGGCCGGCTTGCCCTGCCTGCTTGCGGACACGGTCGCGGAAGAAACCACAGTCAACCCGGCTCTTGTCCGCCGCTTGTCGCTTTCGCAGCCGACCGAGGTATGGTGCAACGAGTTGGCCGACCTGTGCCGGTCTTTGGAGCACGAATCTCGCCGGGACGCGGTCGAGATCATCGAACCAAGCGCGTTCAACATTGAGACCGGAGTGGCCCTGCTGCAGAAGATTTACAGCGGAGAGCGGCCGGTCCCCGCAACCGCAACGCCGAATACGAGACGCGCACCTGTTGACCCATCGTTCGCCGACGCCGCGCACCGGTCGTCGCCGGAACCGGTACCAATCGGCCAATGTCCCTAGAAGTCAACCGACAATGATCGCCGCTGTCACGACCGAACGACGCGAAGTGCCGAAGGCGCCGCTCTTGCAGGCTGCCTTTGTCGGCTTGCTGATCACGGCTGGGTTCGTCGTGCCGGCGCTCGATTTGGAAGATGCCTCGCTCATTTATCCGCTGTGCTGCCTGATCCTGGCACACGGAGTGTGGTCGGTCTGGTCGTGGGCGCGCGTCGCGCGAAGCTGGTTCGATTGCTACAGCCTGTTCCTGGTTGCGGCCACGCTGTTTAACGGCGGTCAGGCTCTTCTCGAGGTCTTTGGCCTCAATGAAGGCGGGATGCTGGATGGGCAATTCTCGCCGACAACTCTAGTCCGGACGTTGTTCGCTGTGCTGCTGGCGCTGGCCTCGATGCATCTGGGAGCACTTGTCGCAGCCGTTCGCTCTGCAAAGAGCCAGGACTTGCCAAAGCCGGACGAGGAATCAACACTGGCCAGCCTGCGGACTGTGGGCTGGGTGTTGTTGCTCGTGTCCCTCCCCTTCACGGCGCTTGTGATCAAAGACGAGATCGACGTCGTTTCGTCGGCCGGCTACTTCGCTCTGTATCAGCAACAAGCAGTCACCGGATTGAATGCCGGCCACCTCGTTCTGTCGATCTGCCTGATTCCCGGCACGTTGTTCTTGCTGGCCGGAGCCAGTCGCAATCGGATGCAGCGTCTGATCGCCGTGGCCGTCATTGGCGGCTACGCCGCCGTGCAGTTTTATCTTGGCGTGCGACACGAAGCGGCCATCCTGGCGGTCGAAGCCGCCTGGGTCTGGCATCGCCTGGTCCGGCCGATCAGGGTCACGGTCCTCGTCGCAGCCGCGGCAGTTCTGATCGGCGTCGTCTTTCCGCTGGTTGGTCTGGTGCGCAATACGAGCGGAAAAGATCGGTCGACCCTCGAATACCTCTCGCAGAACTACGCGTCGATCGACAACCCCCTCGTTGCCAGCATCAGCGAGATGGGGGGCACGATGGAAACGGTCGCCCACACGCTCAACTTCGTCCCGGCCGATCGTGATTACGAAATGGGAGTCGGCTACGCCTATGCCGTCTCGACCCTCTTCCCCAATCTCTTCTGGAAGATTCACCCCGCGATGGAGCACGAGCTGCCCAGCAGCTGGCTCACCTGGCAGGTCGATCCCGACACCGCCAGCCAGGGCGGCGGGCGGGGCTTCTCGTTCATCGCCGAGGCGTATTTGAACTTCGGTTACGTCGGCATCGTCGTTGTGCTGTTCGCCTGCGGTTATTTCCTCAGCAAGTTGGCCCGCTGGTCGAGCCAGGAGATTCGGCCTGAACGCGTAGCGTTTGTCGCGACAGCCGCTTGCTTCGCGATTTTCCTGGTCCGTGCCGAATTGGCTGTCGTCCTGCGAGGCGTGATTTGGTACTCGATTGGCCCGTACCTCGCGACTGTCTGGATGACGCGTCGCCGCACATGGCAGGCGGCGCACCGAATTGATTTCCCCTCGCTGACGCGTCGGCTCGAACCTTCGGTCGGCCCCTCGTCGCCACTGAGCGGCCCGGTCGGAAACAACTAGCAGAGTCTGTCTGGAAGAACTTCCCTGTCATGAAAGTTTGTGTGGCTCTCGAACAACGCTTCTACGAGACGCCCGACGGCGCCGTCTGGACGGATGGTCCTTGCGCGCGGCCGTTCTGGGACCGTTATCTCGAGGTGTTCGACGA
The DNA here is from genome assembly GCA_035623955.1 of Planctomycetaceae bacterium. Taxonomy (GTDB): domain Bacteria; phylum Planctomycetota; class Planctomycetia; order Planctomycetales; family Planctomycetaceae; genus DASPSM01. Next base: position 14,341 of record DASPSM010000451.1, on the reverse strand, counting down.
GGTTCAGGCGATCGCCCGGGTGAAGCCGGTGGCCGAAGCTCCGGCCGGCGTGCTGCGAGCCGACGGCGATGGGGTCGTCTTCGCGCCAGTGACCTATTACATGGGGCCGCGTGAATACCTGCGCAAGGCAATCGCCGTCCGCAAATCGGTGCTGCGCGGAGCCGGTCGGGCCGACGCCATCATGCTGCGCGTCCCGTCGAACCTCTCCTCGGTCCTCGTTCCCACGCTCGTGCGCCGCGGACAGCCGTTCGCAGTGGAAGTCGTGGGTGATCCGTACGACGCATTCTCGCCCGGGGCGGTCAAGCATCCTCTGCGTCCCTTCTTACGGCGCTGGTTCGCACGCGAGCTGCGCCAACACTGCCGCCAAGCCTTCGCGGCCGCTTATGTGACGGCCGAGGCGCTTCAGCGTCGCTATCCCGTCGGCCCGCGCGGTCGCAGTTTTTACTTCTCGGACGTGCAGCTCAGCGGCCTCACGGCAGAGAGCCCTCGCCCGGCCTCGCAAAAGTCATCCTGGAAGTTGATCACGGTTGGTTCGCTCGAGCACCTTTACAAAGCGCAGGACGTGCAGATCGACGCCGTCGCACGCTGTCGGCAGCAGGGCTTGGACGTCGAGCTGATCCTGGTGGGCGACGGCCAACATCGGACCGCGTTGGCCGAGCGCGCCCGACAACTGGGGATCGGTCCGCACGTCCACTTCCGCGGACAACTGGCCTCCGGTGCCCCGATTCGCGACGAATTGGATCGGGCTGACCTCTTCCTCCTGCCGTCGCGCCAAGAAGGACTGCCCCGAGCGATGGTGGAAGCGATGGCCCGCGCCCTGCCATGCATCGGTTCGACTGTCGGCGGGATCCCAGAACTCTTGCCGTCCGAAGACCTGGTGCCTCCGGGTGATGCCGAAGCGCTGGCCCGAAAAATCAAGGAATTTGTGACCAATCCGGAACGAATGCAAACGACGTCGGTCCGCAACCTGGCGCGGGCGTGCGACTTTCAAGAAGACGTGCTCCGCGAGCGCCGGATCGAGTTTTATCGCTATGTCCGCGAACAGACACAGGAATGGCTCTCGCGGGCACAAGCCGCCAACTTAGTGACCGCAAACTCGTGAAGTCGACTTCTTCCGCATAGTGAACGTTGGAAGACAGAGCCCAGCCGTGACCAAACAAAAGAAGCTCGTGCACATCGTCACATCGCCGATGACGGCGTGGGCGTTCCTGCGCGGCCAGTTGCGCTACATGAAAGAGCACGGCTTCAACGTCACGCTGATCAGCGCACCCGGCTGGGAGCTAAACGAGATTGCGCAGCAGGAAGGAGTGGCCGCGATCCCCCTTCCGATGCTCCGCGAGCCGGCCCCTTGGAGCGACACCGTCTCTCTGGCCCGGCTGACGGCTCTGTTGCGGCGGATCGGCCCGCAGATCGTCCATTGCGGCACGCCAAAGGCGTGTCTCTTAGGCGGATTGGCGGCCCGATTGGCCGGCGTGCCTGCACGCGTGATGACGCTGCACGGATTGCGGGCCGACGGATTGTCTGGAACAAAGAACAAGCTGATGCTCCTCTTTGAGCGCCTTTCGTGTCGCAACGCTCAGCGAATTTATTGCGTCAGCGAGAGCCTCAAGGGGCGAGCCGTCGGGCTGCGGCTCGCCCCCGAGTCTAAGCTGCGCGTGTTGGGGGCGGGGACAGCGAATGGAATCGACGTCGAACGATTCTCGCGCTCGCCGGCGTTGATGAAGAGGGCCGAGTCACTCCGCGAGCGGCTCAAGCTGCCAGCCGACGCTCCGGTCCTGGGCTTCGTCGGCCGCCTCGTTCGCGATAAGGGTGTCGCCGAACTAATCACCGCCTTCGAAGAGCTTAAACGGGAGTTCCCGACCCTCGTCCTGCTTTTGGTCGGGCCACTCGAGGAATACGACGGACTCGATGCCGATCTGCGTGCCCGCATCACGACCGATCCGCAGATCCTCCAGACGGGATTTCTCGAAGATACGGCAGCAGCCTACCCGCTCATGACGCTGCTGGCGTTGCCGACGTATCGCGAAGGATTTCCTTATGTGCCCATGGAAGCGGCCGCCATGGGGCTGCCCGTGGTCGCCACGAAAGTGACCGGTTGTATTGACGCCGTGCTCGATGGCATGACCGGCACGCTGGTGCTGCCCCGCGACGCAAAGCCTCTGGCGCAGGCGGTTGCGGCGTATCTCAGGAATCCTGCTCTTTGTCAGCAGCACGGCGAGGCCGGACGCCGCCGCGTGGAACGCGACTTCCGCCCCGAGTCGATCTGGCACTTGCTCTACGAAGAGTATTGCGAGCTTCTTGGAGAACTGCCACCAGTTGCCCGTCACATGTCGAGTGACGAGCCGGCCATTGGTCACCGGCCACGATTGACGACTTCCTCGGCGCAGCCGGGCCGAATCTATCTTTCCGCCCCTCACATGAGCGGTCAGGAAGAGCAGTTCATACGCGAAGCCTTCGCAACCAACTGGGTTGCACCCGTGGGTCCTCACGTCGACCGGTTTGAAGCTGAATTCGCCGAGAAAATTGGAGTCCGCCACGCGGTCGCGCTCTCGAGTGGCACGGCCGCCATGCATCTGACGATCCGGCAGCTCAACCTGAAGCCGGGCGAAGAGGTGTTCTGCTCGACCGGCACGTTCGCCGCCAGCGTGAATCCGGTCGCCTACGAGCGGGGCTGTCCCGTGTTCATCGACAGCGATCCGGCGACATGGAACCTCGACTGCAATCTGCTTCACGACGAGCTTGAGCGGTGTGCCCGGCGACGCAAGTTGCCGCGGGCCGTGATCGCCGTCGATCTCTACGGGCAGTGTGCCGACTGGGACGCGCTGCAGGCGATCTGCGACTTCTACGAAGTTCCGTTGATCGAGGATGCCGCCGAAGCCCTCGGCGCGACGTACGGGGGTAAGCCGGCCGGCAGCTTCGGCTGGGCGAATATCTTCTCATTCAACGGAAACAAAATCATCACCACGTCGGGGGGCGGCATGCTGGCCACGAATGATTCCGCACTTGCCAGCCACGTCCGATACCTCGCGACGCAGGCCCGCGATCCGGCCCCCCACTACGAGCACTCAGCCATCGGCTACAACTACCGCCTCAGCAATCTGTTGGCGGGAGTGGGAAGGGCCCAGCTGCGCGTGCTCGAAGACCGTGTCGCCGCTCGGCGGGCCATCTTCGAGGAATATCAGGCGGCCTTGGCAGGCGAGCCCGGCATCTCGTTCATGCCCGAGGCGCCGTACGGACGCGCGACGCGTTGGCTCTCCTGCGTGTTGATTGACGCCGATCAGTTTGGCGCCTCCCGCGAGGACGTGCGGCTGCACCTGGAGGCGCACAATATCGAGTCGCGGCCGGTTTGGAAGCCGATGCATAAGCAGCCCGTCTTCGCCGACTGCCGACACGTCGGAGGCGAAGTTGCCGAACAGCTCTTCGCCGACGGGCTTTGTTTGCCGAGTGGAAGCTCGCTGACTCGGTCCGAGCTTGATCGGGTGATTTCGGCCTTTTTGTCGGTCCCGCGGCGTCGATCTCGATCCCCCGTCACGGTCTCGGTGGAAGCATGAAGACTTCATCAACTCTTGCCGGACCTTTCGAGCCGACGACTCGGGCGACCGAAGTGCGCGCCTCGCTTCCACAGTACGGAACTTCGCTGCAGCGATTTGCCAAGCGGTGCCTCGATCTCATCGGCGCGCTGGGCGGGCTGATCGTCCTGGCTCCGATTTTCGCTCTGGTTGCGCTCGCGGTTTGGCTGCGGATGGGACGTCCGATCCTCTTCCGCCAAATGCGCGCCGGCTACAACGAAGAGCCCTTTCGTCTGCTCAAGTTTCGGACGATGACCAACGGCCGGAGCCCTAACGGCGAGCTGCTCTCCGACTCTGAACGGTTGACGCCGCTCGGCCGCTTCCTCCGGAGCACCAGCCTTGACGAGCTGCCTCAGCTCATCAACGTGCTGTGCGGCAATTTGTCGCTGGTCGGACCGCGTCCCCTGCCTTTGCGCTATCTTCCGCGCTACTCCGAGCGCCAGAAGCTGAGGCATCGCGTTCGCCCCGGCATTACCGGACTGGCGCAGGTCAACGGCCGCAACCAACTCGAGTGGGAACAGCGCTTGGAGCTCGACGTGCAGTATTGCGAGCAGATCTCGTTACGGATGGATCTCAAAATTCTCGCGGCAACCGCCCGCGAGGTCGCCCTGCGGCGAGGCGCATTTGATAGCGGAAAAGCGCAGGAGTTCTGGGGCACGCAGGGCAAGCCTGCGGACAGCCCCGACAGTTATCCCGTCGAAGAGAACGAGCTGGTTCACTTGAGTTGATCCGTGATCAGGACAGACAAGGATCGGGTGTCGAATGTTGTGGGATTTGGTTGAACCAGGCTCGGAACTTTGGGCGGACGCTCTGCGCGATCTCCGGCACGACTTTTACCATCTGCCCGGCTACGTGCGGCTGGGGGTCGGCCTGTACGAAGGAGGGAGGCCGCGCGCCTTTATCGCCCGTGACGCCGAGGGGCTCTTCCTGCTCCCTTTGATCCTGAGGCCGATCGAGATAGGGACAGGGGACGCTTCTCTCTTCGATGCCATCAGTCCTTACGGATATCCTTCGCCGATCTTTGCAGTGCGCGCCGGTTGCGAGGAAGTCGCGTTCCTGGACCGAGCACTCGACGCGCTCGTCGACTGCCTGATGAAGGCACGCGTCGTCAGCGTCTTTTGCCGGCTGCATCCCCTGCTCACCCTGCCCCATGAACCGCTCGTCCGACTCGGGGTCGTGGTTGAGCACGGTCCGACAGTCTATTGCAATCTCCATCAATCGCTGGAGGAGCAGTGGCGCAAAACGCGCGAAACCATCCGCCGACAAATCCGCCGAGTTCAGTCGCAGGGTTACGTCGCGGAGGAAGACACCGAATGGCGTCATTACGACGCCTTCCAGGAGATCTACGCCCAGACGATGCGCCGCGTTGCGGCCTCGGAATGGTACTTCTTCGATCGGCACCATTTCGCCGAACTTCGCAGCACCCTGGGCGAGTCCGTCCACTTGATCACTGTCCGCCTCCGAGAGCAAATCGTCTGTGCCGGCCTGTTTGCCGAGACATGCGGCATTGTTCAGTACCACCTGGCGGGGACGCGCGACGGGTTTGAAAACAGCGACGTATCGAAACTTTTGATTCACTACGCGCGACAATGGGCCAAAGAGCGCAGGAACGATGTACTTCATCTGGGCGGCGGCGTTGGAGCGGCACATGATTCTCTGCTGCATTTCAAAAGCGGCTTCTCGAAGCTCCGCAGCACGTTTCACACCTGGCGGTTAATCGTCGACGAAAAGGCGTATCGCGAGCTAGTGGCTCAAAACCGGGCGCAAGCGGCTGTTATCGACGAATCAGCCAACGGCTTTTTCCCCGAGTATCGAATCGACTATCCAAAAAAAGTCTGCCGCGCAGAAAAGCAGGAAGCCTCTGCGTTGCCAGAGTAGGCGTTGCGATTCCAAAGCGATCGCACATTCCCAGTGAAGGTTGGCATTCCGATCGTGTGATAGATTCCAAATTCCCGATGAACATCCTCCTCACCTGTGCCGGCCGACGAAATTACCTGATCGAGTTCTTTCAAAACGAACTTGCCGGGCGCGGCCGCGTCATCGCCTGCGACACCAGCGCCGCGGCCCCGGCCCTGGCGGCGGCTGACGAGTGGATCATCGTGCCGCCGATGAACGATCCGGCTTATTTCGACGCGCTCCTGTCGGTCTGCGAGGAGCGTCAGGTGCGGCTGGTGATTTCCGTCAACGACCTCGAGTTGGGCGGATTGGCGCGGAACGCCGACCGTTTTCGTGAAATCGGCACAATTGTCGTCGTGGCCGATTCCCAGGTCATTTCGACCTGCCAGGACAAGTGGACCACGTTTCAACTCCTCCGCTCGTGCGAGATCCCGACGCCCGAGACCTACCTGAGTCCGGACCGCGTCCGTCAGGCCCTGGCCAGCGGGACGCTCGAGTTCCCGCTGATCGTCAAGCCGCGCTGGGGATCAAGCTCGATCGGCTTCGAGAAAATTGAAAACGAGCGCGAATTGGCCCTGGCTTACGAATGGGGCACCATCCAGGTGCGGCGGTCGATCTTCTGGAATTTGAGCCAGGGCGACTGTGAACACTGTCTGGTTTTCCAGGAGCAGCTGCAGGGCGACGAATACGGCATCGACGTCGTGAACGACCTGGAGGGGAATCACGTCGCCACGCTCGTGCGCCAAAAGCTCGTCATGCGCTACGGGAACACGGACCGGGCGATGACGGTCGAGGATCGCCGACTCGAGCGGTTGGGCGAGATGATCGCGCGACGACTGGGGCACATTGGCAGCCTCGATTGCGACTTGATGATGACTGAATCGGGGCCGCAGGTGCTCGATTTGAATCCGCGAATCGGCGGAGGCTATCCGTTTTCTCATGTGGCGGGCGCCAATCTGCCGGCCGCGCTCATCGCCTGGGCAAATGGCGAGGAGGCCGATCCCGCGTGGTTCAAGCCGCGCGCGGGCGTGGTGGCTTCCCGATGCGACGAAATGATGATTGTCAACTCAGTCGACAGTAATGCGAGGAGAGTGCTGTGTTGAATTCCGATTCACGTTGTCAGTTTGCGGTCGTGGGAGCGGGACCCTACGGGCTGGCCGTCGGGGCGCACCTGCGGGCTGGCGGCCTCGACGTGCGAATCTTCGGCAAGGCGATGGATTTCTGGGCCAGCCAAATGCCAAAAGGCATGTTGCTGCGCTCGCCTCGAGAGGGATCGCACATCTCCGATCCGGCGGGCGCGCTGGCGCTCGGCAAATACGAGGCTGCTCACGGGTGCCGGATCCCAAAGTCGATGCCGCTCGAGACGTTCGTCCGTTACGGCCGGTGGTTCCAGTCGCAGGCCCTCCCGGATCTCGACGAGCGCTACGTGACTTCCATCGAGCGATTGGCGGAGGGATTTTCCCTCACGCTGGACGACGGCGACTTTCTCGAGGCGCAAAATGTGGTGGTCGCCACCGGAATCGGCGCGTTCCCGAACTATCCAGTTCCCTTTGCCTCGCTGCCGGAGGAGCTTGCCTCCCACACGAGCGACCGCGCGAATTGCGATCTCGGGCGATTTGCCGGCAAACGCGTGGCCGTAATCGGCGGCGGGCAAAGCGCCCTGGAGTCGGCGGCACTGCTGCATGAAAACGGTGCTGAGGTCGAAGTTCTCATTCGGCAGCCGTTCGTCCGCTGGCTCAAGAACAGCAGCTGGCTCGAAGCGATGATGGACTCGCCGATCAATCCGTTCCAGGTGCCGGGAAAGATCGGCCCCGTCGGCATCAACTGGCTGATCGAGAATCCGCGGCTCTTCACAGCGTTTCCGCGAGCCCTCCAAGAGCGAATGGCGTATCGGGCCATTCGTCCAGCCGGCAGCAGCTGGCTGCGACCGCGAACGGCCGCCGTGACCATCAAGCCGGGGCGACACGCAGTTGCTGCCGCCGCGCGCGGCCACAAAGTGCTCTTGCAGCTCAACGACGGAACCGAAAACGTGGTCGACCACGTCCTCTTGGGAACCGGATACCGCGTATCGGTGTCGCGGATGAACTTCCTTGCCGGCGACTTGCGGAAGTCGATCCGCACGGCAAAGGGCTATCCAGTGCTGAACCGTGGATTCGAATCGTCGGTGCCGGGGCTTTACTTCGTGGGTGCCAGCGGCGCTTATTCGTTCGGCCCGCTGTGCCGCTTCGTCGCCGGGACGCCCTATACCGCGCGGACGTTAACGAAATTTGCGGCGAGGAACGCGAAAAAGCAGCGGCGCAACAGTCTCGTCTTCGCCGGCGAAACGCAACGAGTCTGAAGCGCCCTTTCGGGTGCGACAAAGAAAGCCCACCGGCGGTCGGCCGGCGGGTTTTTTTGCAGAGGACTAGGGGGTCGTGCTCGGCGCCGAGCCCTTCTTGTCGGCCGGCTTCACCTTCGGCTGGACCAGGCTCGCCCGTTCCTGACGGAGGTTCTCGAAGCTCTCGGCAGAGATCACGTAGTACCAGGGGCCGAACCGCTCGTTGAGCTGTTTCACCTTGTCCTGCCCCTTCTTGAGCTTCTTCTCGTACTCGGATTTGTCTTTCTCGTACTTCTCGAGATCCTGCTTGTACTGAGCGACCGCCTTGTCGTATTCGGCCTTGGGATCTGGCTTGGGAGCTGCCGGCGCGGCAGCAGGTTTGGTCGCATTGGGTTTTGTGCTCGGAGCCGGCTTGGCGGGCAGTGCCGCTTTGCCGGGGGCGGCCGGCGCAGGCGTCGACTTGGCGTCGGGCTTTGGAGCGCTCGCCGGCGGATCCGGGAGAGCCATCGCGAGCATCCGCGAGTCATCGAACCGAGACACGGAAGAGTGCTTCCCTTCCGTCTTTCCGGCATCGGCGGGCTGGGAATTCGTTCCCTTCGCCGTTCCCGCTCCCGCGGCGGGCTTGGTTGCTGACGCCGGCGCACCGGCCGCACCCTTGGGCGCCGGTTGATCGAGCACGAGTCCCTGCGGTCTCTTCGGTTCAACCGGCTTGGGCGGCGGCTCGCCGACGAGCTTCGGATCGAAAACCACGTTGATCATCAGGTAGCGGTTCTTCTTGAGCTGCTCCTTGTCCTTGCCTTTGTCGGTCTCGGACTTCGACTTCGCTGCCGATTTGGCGTCTGTCGTCTTTGATTTGTCCCCCTCCTTGCTGTCTCCTTTCTCTTTTTTGGCGTCCTTGGAGAGTCCGGTCTCGATCTCGAATTCGGTCCCCGTAAAGATTTGCCCGAAGTGCAGTGCGTAGCGCAGGCCCTCGTTGGTGCCCGCTTCCAGCTCACCTTCCTTTGAAAACACTCGCTCCGCGCCACCAGCGCGGTTCGAGCCGATGAAGAAGCCCTTATTCGCCATGTCGCTTCGCAAGAGCGCGACTAATTGGCGGTCCCGGGCAAACCTTGGATCGATCGACAAGTCAGGCTGAATCCCGGCCGGTTTTGGCCGCACGCCGACCAGTCGCAAGCCGTCGAGATTACTCACGAGCTGGTTGATGGCTTCATTTTTCAGCTCCTCGTTCGGCTTGATATTCACGAGCGTCCAGTTGTCGCTGGGGGCCTTTCGCGTCAGCTCGGTTACCTCGCCGGGAATGATGGCGCTCTGTTGCTCGTCGATGGTGTAGGTGTCGATCCTGATATCGTTGAGGTTTTCCCGATCGACCTTCAGCAAGTCGGGCTCGATCCAGTCGCCAAATTTCGTCGACAGGTCGATCTTGAGATTAGCAAGATAAATCGTGTTCGGATCGTCGGCCTTGGTCGCCCGCACGTAGTAGACGTCGGCCAGCCCTGGCGTCGACTGCTCCTTGCGCTTGCCGACCACGTATTCGGCCAGCACAGTGCCGTCGTTTTTTGAAATCGTGATTTTCTGGCCGCGGCCCGTGAGCACCGTTTCGTCCGGATCTTCCGGGTCGATAACGTCGAACTTGGCTTGATCGGCTTTTGATCGCGAAACGAACGCCGTGCGGCTGGTGCCGATGACCGAGGCGGCCGTCCGGGCGAGCCGATCCTTTCCGTCGGCCGGATAGTTGTGGTGAGACGGGATCCGCCACTTGCCGTCTTTGTACTCGACCTTGAACTCCTTGACCGCGGCGGTGTCCTTGTCGTACGCGACGACCCGCAGCGCCTGTGCATCGGTGGGGTATTTGAAATCCGGATAGAACTCGCTGCCGATCCGCTCGGACTCGACGTCCTTGCGGGGGCGGGACCCGAAATACGTCGCCGTCGCGGCTCCCACCGATACGAGGGCCACCGCGACATAAATCAACGTGCGTTTCGTCTCATTCATCATGCTTCGTCCCTACCGGATGCATTGGCACCCGGAGATGAAATCAGTTTTGCGTTCGCGCTCTAGCGGTCGTGCGCTCGCCGGTCGGGAGCAATCGCACGCCGCTCGCGGCCCAGCCGCAACAGGAACACCACCACGCCCAGCACGATTGCCGGGATGGGGGGAATCAGGACCGCCTGGATCATGATCTTGCGTTCGGTTTCGCGGATCCGCCGTTCGGCCGCATTCTTCGCGTTGTCGATTTCGAGCTGCTTGTCGCGATCGATATTGGCCTTGGCCACGTCGAGGCGGCGCTCCTCGCCCTCCTTGAGCCGGCGGATCAGCTCCTCTTTCTCGGGCGGCGAAAGCTGGGAATTGTTTTCGATCTCCTTCCGCTTGTCGTCGAAGCGGCTCTGGGCGTCCTTGAGCTTCTGCTTGGCCTCCTCATCGGCTTTCTTGGTCATGTCGATTCGTTCGGCGACGAACTTGGCGGTCTGCTTTTCGACGCCGGTGAGCGTCCGCAGCTCGGTCCGCCGCTTGCGCAGGTCGAGGAAAGTCCGGTCCCCGGCAAGCACGTCGACGCAATTGAGCACGAAGGGCACATTGTCGAAATTGAGGTTGAGTTCACCCAGGTTGCGCGTGACGAAGAACCAGTCGGAAATCAAATCGACGTCGGCCACGTAGACGACATTCAACTTGTAAGGATTATCGTTCTCTGAGGTCAGGTGCGCGGCAAGCACGTGCCCGCCTTGATCGACGAAATGCGGGCGTCCCTCCTTGATCCGCACGGTCGGCGTGAACCCGCGCATGAAGTCGAAGCTCTGCTCCGTGAATTCCTCCCACTCCATCACTCCCGAGCGGGGACTGGTCCGCAGGAGCGGCTCAAACTTTACGCCCGGCTCCTTCAGCGGCTGAATCTCGCCCGCAAATGCCGCCAGTATCTCCTGGAGACCACTGGTAATTTCGCTGTTGGCGCTGAAGGCGCCGCGCGTGCCGTTCTTGGGCGACACAAAGACGAATTCTTCCGGCAGCGTCACGAATTCCGGATGCGGATTGAACGAATCCCACACAACCCGGCCGTTGTCCCAATAGATGTGTAAGACCTTCATCAGGCTTGTTGCCTTGCCGTCATCGGCCTTCGGCGGAGCCGGCTGACGCCCCATGCCTCCCATCATGCCGAACTGCGATCCGGGCGCCGGCTTGGGGAGACGCGGTGCCTGCGACACGCCGAACTGCGAATTGAAAACCCATGGAAACGGGTCGTCAAACAGCAGGGTTGGGTGTCCCTTCTTGATATACGTGATCAGGTTGGACATCTGGGGCTCGGTCAGTGACGACGGCATGACCACCAGCAGCACGTCGTACTTTCCTTCCTCGATGGGGGCGTCGGGCGAAACTTCCTTGACGTTGTATTGCTGTTTCAGCTCGGTGACGATCTGCCAGTCGTGCGAGCCGCCGATGACGTCGGCGTCGGTCCGCATCACGCCTACAGTCAGCCGCTTCTCGTCCGCCACGGTGCGGATCGAGCGTGTCAGCTCGTATTCCAGGGGCATACCGGCCCCGATGAACGGGATCACCACCTGGTCGTAGCTGCTGCTGATCACCGCCCCGAGATAAACCGTGTCCTCGTAGTGCCGGCCCTCGCGTTCCGAACGAACGCGTTCCGGAGTGATCCCCAAGGTCTTCGCCTCGTCGGCCTCTTTGCTGAACGGCTCGACGTCTATGAATTGCACGTCCAGTCGCGAGCCGGCAAGTTGCGCGTACTGCCGCAACAACCCCGTCAATCGCGTGCGGACCGGCGCGTAGTCGCGAGGCACTTCAGTCGAGACAAAGGCCTGAATTCGGACCGGATGTTCCGGCTTGATCTTAGAGAGCACATCGCGCGTCGTCTGCGAGAGGCTGTAGACCTTTTCCGCCGTTAAATCCGCGCGGGCGTTTCCGTGCGAGGCGATGTAGGCGATGCTGATAAGTGCCAGGGCCAGGCAAACGGCGCGCGCCACGTACTGGGCCCCCATCGACGTCTGCTGCCCGGTGCTCCAGTGCCGGCGGCGGATCATCACCAGGTTGAGATACAGCATCAACACGGTGAAGGACACGAAATACAAAATCCCGCCCAGCGGGATGATCCCCAGCTCGAAGTCGTGCAGCTGCTCGCGGACGCTCAAGCTGCGCAGCAGCTCGCTGGAGGGAACGATCGCGCCAATGAACACGGGGACCGCGCAAATCACCACGCCCAGGACAAATGCAACCGTGGTGCTGTTCGTCAGCACCGAGCCGAACATCCCCGCGCTCAGCAAGGCCGCCCCGGCAAACCAGTAGCCTAGATAAGTCGTGAAAGCAACGCCCAGGTCCGGATTGCCAATCGACCGCAGCACCAAGAGGTGCGTCAGCGAAAAGGCCAGCGCGATGCTATAGACCGAGAGGACGGCCAAGTATTTTCCCAACAAGATTTCGAGATCTGTCGCCGGCAACGTGAAGAGCAGCTCGTCGGTCCCGAGCTTCCTCTCGTCCGCCCAAGCGCTCATTGTGATCGCCGGGACCAGGAACAACAGCAGCATCGGAAAGCCTTCGCTCAACTGGTCGAGGCTCGCGATGTTGTTGGTGAAGAACTGCGGGCGAAACGCCAAGAGGCCTCCCGCCACGACGAAAGCGATGATGAACAAGTAGCCCAGCACGCCGGAAAAATAGCTGGCGACGTTGCGCCGAAAAACGGCGGAAACCACATGCCATCGCAACACGGTCAGGCTCCTGAATCAGTCGAACGATCAGCCGGCCCTGCAAAAAGTCCCGGCCAGAAATCTCTGTTAGCGAGGCATCGGCAGCAATCGGACCAGCTCGCTGTCACGGTCATTGCTGCCACTGTTGAGCGATGCACTGTCAATGACGCGATTTGCCCGCTCCCGTCAGCTCGCGGAACCGCTTGTCCATCTCGGGCGGCGAGTCGGCCATCTCCTGCACCGTGCCGTCGAATACGATCCGCCCCTCGTTGATCAGGATCACGCGGCTGCAGACGGCGGCCACCTCCTGCAGGATGTGGGTCGACAGCAGGATGGTCTTCGTGGCCCCCAGCGAACGAATCAACTGCCGAACTTCGTGCACCTGATTCGGGTCGAGCCCGCTGGTGGGCTCGTCGAGAATCAATACGTCCGGATCGTGCAACAAAGCTTGAGCCATCCCGACGCGCTGGCGGAAACCGCGAGACAATTTGCTGATTGGCTTGTGCCAGACCTCATCGAGCGCACACTTTTCCCGCACGAACCCGAGCCGCCCCCGCAGCGGCTCGGCTTCCATTCCGCGTGCTTGCCCGATGTAGGTCAGCAGGCTGACCGGGGTCATTTCGTTGTAAAGCGGGCCGTTCTCCGGCAGGTATCCCATGACTTTGCTGGCTTCGATCCGGTCGGTCGCCATGTTGAAGCCGGCAATGCGAGCCACGCCTGCAGTCGGCGCGAGATATCCCGTCAGCAGCCTCATCGTGGTCGATTTGCCGGCCCCGTTGGGACCCAGAAACGCCACGACGGCGCCCCGCGGCACCGAGAACGTGGCATCCTTCACGGCCACGAATTGACCGAAGTGCTTCGTCAAGCCCTGAGCTTCAATCATCGGCCGCCGGCCATCACCGGTCGCCGCGCCATTTCCATTGCTCACAGGTGAGACCTGTCCTTAACTCTCGCGCGGGCTAGCCGCGTGTCCTCGTGCTCTAACCCTTCATGCGGCTAGCCCGCATGAAGGGGCCAATGGCCCCCTGGCTCTACTAGTTTTACGTCATTCTTTACAATCCGCGCTGGATGATGTCTAGTTATCGCCCGCGATCGGGCCGCGTCAAACGCACAGTCCAAAGTCGAATGCTGGTAATGATTTCAGCCCCCGACCTTGGATTTTGGACCTTGGACTTTGGATTCGAATAGCGACCTGGAATTGATTGCGACGACGAGCTTCGGCCTGGAGGCTGTCGTCTCCCGCGAACTAAAGGGCCTGGGTTACGAAGACCAGACGATCGCCGATGGCAAGGTGACATTTCGGGCCGGCCCGGAGGCGATCTGTCGGGCGAACCTGTGGCTCCGCAGCGCAGAGCGGGTTGTCATCAAGGTGGGGGAGTTCGAGGCGACCGACTTCGGCACGCTCTTCGACCGATGCGCCGCTCTCGACTGGGCCCGTTGGATTCCGGAAAACGGTCAGTTTCCTGTCAGCGGGAAGTCCGTCCGGTCGCAACTTCACAGTGTTCGGGATTGCCAGGCGCTGGTCAAGAAGGCGATCGTCGAGAGGCTCAAGCAGACGTACCGCGCATCGTGGTTTGCGGAAAAGGGACCGCTGTTTGCCGTGCAGGTCTCGCTGCTCAAGGACGTGGCCACTGTCACGCTCGACACGACGGGGCCGGGGCTGCATAAACGCGGGTACCGCACGCTGACGGGCCCCTCGCCGCTGAAGGAAACTCTCGCCGCTGCGCTCATCCAGCTCAGCTACTGGACGGCGAGTCGCCCCTTCCTCGATCCATTTTGCGGGACGGGGACGATTCCGATTGAAGCGGCGCTTTTGGCCCGCAACCGCGCCCCCGGACTCGCTCGCCGGTTTGCCGCTGACGATTGGCCCG
>DASPSM010000424.1:0-6440 GCA_035623955.1 Planctomycetaceae bacterium | reverse complement strand
AACCTTGGGCTATCTGCCGGCCGACGTCACGGCCTGGGTCGCGCCGCTGTTGGATTCCGGCCGGATCGCCTTTGACGGCCGCATCTATGCGGTCGAGCCGGCCGATCCGCAAGCGACGACGGGCGCGACGAACTTCTATCTGGCGCTTACGCAGTTCGGGCTGATGCGGGTGGAGCGCTTTTCGCTCGTTATCGCGATCCGAGAGCTGCTGCGTCTGCCCGCCGCCTGCGCGAACTGGTGCTTCGGCTCTGTCGCTGCGCTGCACCACGCCTTTACGCGCTCGCGAGTCCCGCCACCCGACCGCTATGCGGCGGATGACAGCTCGAGCAGCTAAGCTCTTGAGGCCAAAGGCCGACGAAGTTCTTTTCCCGCCCGGCGTCGTGTACCGTTGTGTGATCGCGCGTTCCTGCGTTTGGCGAGCGCGTGGCGGGCCCTCGCGAGCGGAGATTTCTCATGCATTTTTTGGCTGCGCTTCTTGGGATCGCCCTGATCGGCTTGATCCTGTTCGACGCCTTCGAGGCCGTCTTGTTGCCGCGACGGGTCACGCACGCCTACCGGCTGGTGCGGCTGTTCTATCGCACCACCTGGCCGTCGTGGAAAGCGATCGGCAAGCTGCTGAACACACGGCGGCGGCGCGAAGCGTTCTTGAGCACCTTCGCCCCGCTGTCGTTTCTGATGATGTTTGCCACCTGGGCCTTGGGAATGATTCTGGGTTTTGCCCTGCTGCATTGGGGCTGCCACACGCAGATGGCCGCCGCCGATCCGGCGCGGACCGAGGTCTCGTACCTGTATTTCAGCGGCGTGACGTTTTTCACCGTCGGTTATGGCGACCTGTCGCCCGTCGACGGCATTGGCCGCTTCCTGGCGGTGTTCGAGGCGGGGCTCGGATTCGGGTTTCTGGCGCTCGTGCTGAGTTATCACCCGATTCTGGCGCAGGCCTTCTCGCAGCGCGAGATTGTGATTTCTCTGCTCGATGCGCGCGGCGGCTCGCCCCCCACGGCCGAGCAAGTGCTGGTGCGCAGCCAGCCGACCCGACGTCCGGACCTGCTCAACTCGTATTTTCTGCAGTGGGAAGTCTGGTCGGCCGAGCTGCTCGAGCGGTGCCTGTCGTTCCAGGTGCTCGGGCATTACCGGTCGCAGCACGACAATCAATCGTGGCTGGCGGCGCTCACGGTGATTCTCGACACCTCGGCCCTCGTGATCTGCGGCGGCGCCGGGCGCGATCCCTATCAAGCGCGCCTGGCCTTCGCGATGGCCCGCCACGCGGCCGTCGATCTGTGCCTGGTCTACAAGATCCCGCCCCGGCCGCCCGAGCCCAACCGCCTGCCGGCCGGGGGTTTTCAAATCCTGTTCGATCGTCTGAAAGCGGCCGGCGGCGTTCTGCCAGCGGAGGTCGCAGAGACCCGGCCCGCCGAAGTCGCGGCGATGGAAACCCGCCTGGCCGAACTGAGGAGGATGTACGAGCCGTTCGTCAACGCCATGTCGCAGTATTTCTCGTTCCCGCTGCCGAGCTTTTATCCCGAACGTCTGACGGCCGACAACTGGCAGACCAGCGCCTGGATGCCCCGCGTCCCGGGAATTCGCGAGCTGCCGGGCCAGGAGCTTTCAGAACTGCCGCGCGGCGAGCATTTTGTGTAACGCCCCGCCCAACTCAGGGGTGGCTGGGGTCCAACCGTCCGCGGTTCGCCCCCAGGGCGTTGGCGCGCTGGGGGCGGCGAAGACGCCGACCCCAGGCACCCGGCGCTGTCCGGCACGTCGGCCGCCTCGCGATAGAGCCGAGGGCCACTCCGACGAGGCTCGAATCCTCGCGCGCGCAGAATCGTTCGTCCATGCAGCCCGCAACCGAGCCTGATCGCCAAACTCCGCCGGGCTTAACACGCTCTTTGCCGCTGCTGAGATTTCTGCGGCAAGCAAACAGCTGCCCGAACCGATACAGGATTACGTTGCGCTCCCGACCGTCGACGCGGATCGCTTTGCGGCCTCAGATGGCCCGCCCGTTCGACGATCTCCGTTGCGCGCAACCCTCCGCAGGATTCTCTCAGGGGCAAAGGAGTGCACCGATGCGGTTCGTTGGTTTTGTCGCGCGGCGACGGGCGATCTTTCGGCTGCTGGCGTGCCTATGCGTGAGCGGCGTCGCCTCGAGCGCGGCGCTCGCCCAGGGCCACGAGCCGCAGGACGTCGAACACGAGACGCGGGTCTTCCGCATCTTTGTGGACGGCACCGAGCGCGGGCAGTGCACGATGCAGATCCGCCACCGCGACGACGGCAGCGACCTGGTCACGGGCCGTGCCTCCTTACTGTTCAATTACTACGTCTACAAATATCGCTTCAATTCGGGCGGGACAGCGCTGTTTAACGACGGCCGGCTGATCCAGATGGATCGCACGGCCAACTTCAACGGGACGAAGTACCACGTGACGGCCGCCGCCACGCAGCAGGGCCTGGTCGTGGCGACCAACGGCCGCTCGTCGCTCAACTCGCCCGAGCTGTGGTCGACGACCGGCGTGCTGATGCCCAAGCGCTGGCACGAGGAAGCGGCGGCGGGCGGGGGCGTGCGCAACGTGATCGTGCTCGACGCTGACCGCGGCGGCCGGCTGCTCGGCCACCTGGAGCGCGTGGGGGACGAAATGCTCGACGTGGGGGGCGAGCAAAAGCCGTGCGTGCACTATCGCGTGACGGGCGACGTCGACGTTCACGTCTGGTACGACAGCCACCTCCGCCTCGTCCGCCGGCAATCGGTCGAATCGGGGCACAAGGTCCTGATGGAGATCGTGCAGATCTCGGCCGAGTGATCGCACGTCGCCCGGGAACGCGATCTGGCACGATTCGCGCAGGCGAGCGGCGGGTGTCAGCCCGCCGGTTCTTGCGATGTCGCCGCCGACAGAAGAAAAATAAAACCCGCGGGCTGACACCCGCCGCTCGCCCCGGATTTTTGCATGGTTCGGCGGGGGAAATGGCGTTGACAGGCGATGGCCGGTCGACGTAAAGTCCGCACCCCTCCAAGTTCTCCACATCTCCAACCTGCCTCTCTCTTCGCACGATTAATGACGATGCCAACGTCGACGGCGCACACCGTCCGGTTGCATTGCGTCCGGTCCTCCAAAAGTGCGCGCCCACCTTTGATGGTTCGACTCTGGCTCTTCGCCGGAGCGCTCGCGGGCCTCTCTGCCGGCTGCGCGACGGAACATCCGTATCTGGCCGCCCAGCTGCCGCGAGAGCTGCAGGCCTCTCGCTGGCAGGCACCGTGCACCATCGACCTGGCGTCGGGTGCGGCCGAGCACAGCGTCCCAAAATTTGACGCGGGGGACGAAGTCGAAGTGCTGGTCGCCAACGGCCTCAATACTTCCGAGATCACGCGTATCCGCACGACCGTCGGCCGTGACGGCACCGTCGAGCTGCCGCTGTTGGGCAAAATTCCCGTCGTCGGAACGACCGATGAATCGGCCAAGGCGGCCGTAAGGCAAGCCTGTCATCAACAAGGGGTCGCGCAGCCGCCGCTCGTGCAAGTCTCGCTGGTGCAGCCGCGCCAGCATCGCATCACCGTGACCGGAGCGGTCCAAAAGCCGGGCGTCTACACGCTGCCGCGACAGTCGAGCAACCTGGTTTCGGCGCTGGCGGCCGCGGGAGGCCTGTCGCGCGAGGCAGGGACGACAATCACGATCCACAGCCGCAAGGTCTCTGACGGATCCGCCGCACCGGCCGAGCTGACCGCGGGGATCGCGCCGCCTGCCAACGGTTCCACCGTGCCGACCCAGGCGCCGGCGCCGCTTCCCGGCAGTCCCGCCGCGCCGGCCGCGGCTCCTCTTCCGGCCAATTCCGTTCAGCCGGCGCTGCTCAATCAGGGGGCAGGATTGCCCCCTGACCACCGCGAGATTCATCTCGTCGATGGACCGTCCGAGCTGGCCCAGCAGGAGCTGGCCGACGGCGACGTGGTGAGCGTCGAGCGGCGCGAACCGCCGACCATTGTCGTCACCGGCATGGTGCAGAAGCCGGGCCGCTACGAGTTGCCGGTCGCCGGCGATTTCCGCTTGCTCGATGCGATCGCGACGGCTCACGGGGCGACGTACAAGATCGTCGACACGGTGCTCGTTTGCCGGGAAGTTGCGGGCCAGAACGACCGCGTGCTGATTCAGGTGAGCCTGCGAGAAGCCGCCCGCAAGCAGAACGAAAACATCCTGCTGCAGCCAGGCGACATCGTGACCGTCGAATCGAACCTCAAGGTCATGGTGCAGGACACGTGGGACTTCGTGAGCCAGGTGCTGCTGGGAGCGGCACCGGCGGTGATCAAGTAATAACGTGGGAATGAGCACGAGCGGCAGGGTGGCACTGGCGGCTTGTCCGGCTTGTCCGCCAGTTTCTTTTCCAGCAGGCCAGCTGCCCAGGCGCGAGTCACGCGACTAGCACTCTACCTCTTCGGTGTCTCCTGGTGTGCGCATTTCCATCGCGGCAGCCCCTTCCGCGATCTGCAACAAGTTGAGCAGAGCGCGCTTTGCGTTTTAGTTTGCTTGTTTGCGCTCGATGGTCACCACCGCGTGCAAGCCTTCTTCGCGGAACGTCAGCAAGAGCGTCACGTCGCTGAAACTCGCGAGCAAGCGGCCGGGATCTGAAGCGGCAGATGGAGCATCTGGCTGTCGAGGCGCCAGGGCGAAGCCGTGGACGCTGCAGGCGACGGAGCCATCCGGGGCAAAGACATAGTGTCCGCCGTCCGGACAATAGAAGTGCGTGTCGTAAATGGTCCCCCCCAGGTCGCCGATCTCGGCGGGGAGGTCAGCCCCCGGTTTGCGAGCGGCAGCGGGTACCACCGCGCGCGCGAGGCTCGACAGCGGGCCAAGATTATGCAAGCACGCCGCTCGATTGTTCTCGGCCCAGCCGAGCTTGTAACTCGAGATCACGCGGTTCCAGTTGGCGGCCCGCATGCGGACCATCGCGTGTCCCGCGCGCTCGCCATTGGTGTCTGGCCGCTCGGGTGCGTTCGAATTGAGAGCCGCGATGTCCTCCAGGATGAAGGGTTTGCTGGCAATGTAAAGGCCGTTGCCAATTCGGGCCCAAAACACTCTCCATTTGATCGGGCCCAGTTGGAACGCGTACGCTTGGATCGGAATGTTGGCCTGCTGGAGGCGATAGAAGTCCTGGCCAAACGAAAAGAACCCGCCGGCGTTCGATTCGCTTGCGCGAGCGACGGCCGCGAGTTGCTGGTCCAACCGCCCGAGGAAGTCGTCAACGACCTTCGCGTCCCGCACCGGGACCGAGATGTAAATCGGCGACTGCAGCATCGCCACGACGACGCCGATCAAGAGCATTTCGTTCCCGCCCAGAAACCCGCTCCCCCGACCGCCGAAGTTGCCCAGCGATTGGCCGATCGCGCTCGGCAGGCTGAATGCAAACAGGGGGTCGGAATCGTAGACGTGCAGTCCGATTTCGTCGCCGATTCCCTTACTCACAAATTCAGCGATTCTCAGCGGCCTGAGCGAGTCCGCGTTGATGCCGTACAGGAGGCCGCCACGCGGCTGTGGCGGCTGCAGAGGAAACTCGTTCGAGGTGAGCGAAACAACTTCTCCCCCGGCGCGCGTGAAGAGCGCGGCCAGGTCGTTGCGATTGATGGTTGTTTTCACGAAGTGGATGCTCGCGTCGGCCATCTCGACAAGAAAGCCGCCCGGAGGGCGAATCGCCAAACCGGCTTGAGGCCTGGCGAGATCGACTTCCAGGTCGTCCGGCTTCGTCCAAATGACGGCGTGCTGGTCATCGACTTCAACCAGCATGATGGTGTTCGACGTGCCGTCGGTGATATCACGGATCCCGATGTGCTGGGCCTTTTTGGTCGAGATCAATTTATCCCCGATGGGGGCCACGATTCGCGTCTTGCCTTGCGCGACGAGCTTGGGGTCCGCTGGCCGGTACACAAAAGGCATTTTACTGATGAGCGCTTTGTTGTGCGGACTGTCCCACGGCTCCTGCATATGGAACTGGGAGGCAAGCTTCTCTTGGCCCAAGTAAGGCAGCAGGTGGACGCGCCAGCTCAACCCCGATCTCGGGCTGTTTGCCGGCATGTTGTCCCGGGGCTCGGACGTAGGGAACGCCCCGTTGGTGTCGTGATAGTTGTGCCAGGCAAATCCGAGCGTTCTCAGGCTGCCGACGACCTGGGGCGTATCCCTGGCGGCAGACATCGGGTCGATTGGGGTGGTCCGTTCGTCGGGCGACTCGAGGAGAGATTCGGCTCCGAGCAACCGCGCCACAGCCAGTTTGTTGAATCGCACCGAGACGCTGAAAATGTTGCGCTTGGGGACCGGCAGAGCATCGAGCTGCTGCAACGGACCTCCGGTCGCCCGCGCCAGCGTGGTGTAGAGCGAGTTATCCATCAGCGGGAGCACGATCGTTTCGATGCGGTAGCGATCCGGTCGCACTTGAATTCGTACGGCGATCGGATCGAAAAACGTCCGCCA
>DASPSM010000411.1:0-2979 GCA_035623955.1 Planctomycetaceae bacterium | reverse complement strand
CACCTCGGCGGCGGCGCGAGTAGAATGCCGTAGAGGCCAGAGTGGCGCGGCTGAACGCTGCGCCCCGGGGGCAAGGAACGTCATGCCGCAACGAGGCGAGCGAGATGTGAACCAGTCGGCCGTGCCCGCGGTGGCCATGCTGGGGCACTCCCTCCCCGAAAGCCGGTTCGTCCTGCGGTTCTTCGCCCTTTCGGCGGGCCTGTTTACGACGGCCGGCCTGATTACGTTTTTGCTCTGTCGATTTGTTGCGCCGCCCCGGGCTCCCGGCCAGTTCATCATTCCCGCGGCGTTCGGCTTCAGCACGGTGCTCCTGATTCTTTGCAGCGTCTCGCAGGCGCTGGGGTTGGCCGCCGTGCGCCGGGAGCGGCAGCATCCCTTCCGCCGCGACATGCTCTGGGCCTTGGCCTTCGGGACGGCCTTCGTCGGCGTGCAGGTTTTCGGGATGTGGTGCATCGTCCAGAACCTGCGGGCCCACCAGAACGCGGGCGAAGCTCAGTTGGGGGCGACGGCCCTCGTGATGGGGTCGGCCGCCATGCACGCTCTGCACGTCATCGTGGCCCTGCTCGTGCTGACGTACGTGACGCTGCGCGGGCTGAACGACCGCTACGACCACGAGTACTCGTTCGGCGTCGCCGTCTGCAGCTGGTTCTGGCACATCCTGGGAGCCTTGTGGATCTTGATCCTGGGCGCCTATCTGATCTGCTACGAGTTCCTGGCGACCCGCGTGCCTGTGTGAGATTGCCGGACCGCCCGTAAACTGGCGGTCGCTCTTGAACCGCCGTTAGCAGCGGGCGAAATCGCTCAACCGGCTTCTGCGATTCCCAGATCGCGAATCGTGAGCAGCGTCTGAAACGCAATGCGCGGGCGGCAAATGTCGGAGGTTGGCCGCGTCACCTGAGTGCTAGTCGCACTAGGGGCGAATCGTGACTTCCGAGCCGACGCCCAGCAAGTCGAAGACTTCTTTGACGTCTTCGTTGCGCATGCGGATGCAGCCGCGCGATTCGGCTTTGCCGATCGATGACGGGTCGATCGTCCCGTGGATTCCGTAGCTGTTGCCCAGATCGAGCCAGCGCGAGCCCAGCGGATTCTGTGGATCGTCGCCGTCGATCACGCGACCCTGCGGATCGGTGTATTGCGGCTTGACCACCCTGTTGAGCACGACGAACTTGCCGAGCGGCGTCGCACTGTCTTTGCCAATCCCAATCGGATAGGCCCGCACGAAATATCCATACGCGTGGACGGTCAACAGAAAGCTGCTGGCCTCGACGATGGCCGAAAACGGCCCTTGGATCACTTTGAGCTTCTTGCCGGGCCGCAGCGTCCTGGGATCGCTCACGCCGTTGAGCTTCGCCAGGTATTGCCACGGCACGTTATAGCGCTTGGCCACCTGTGCGAACTGGTCGTTCGGATTGACGATGTAGGGCTCGACGAAGTGCAGCCGCGGATCGAAGTAGATCAGGTTGGCAGTCTTTTCGATCCGCTGCAGGATGGCGCTGCGCCAGCCGGGCTTGCTCCAATAGATCGTCGACAGGTCGCGGTGAGCGCGCAGCACGTCGTCGGCTTCCAGGTAGCCGTCGATCGTTTTGAGGCGGCGTGCCAGCTCAGGGTCGATCGCCGGAGTTTCGGCCGGCGGAGGGATCTCCGCGGTCTTCGCGGACGGGACGACGTTTGACGTCGCCTCGGGCGGTGGGAAGTCGAAGGCCGCGGCCGGTTGAATTGTCGGCTTTTGCGGCGCGGCCGGCGACGACGCGCTTGCCGCGACGTTGAATCGCGGACGGGTCATGTCGACGTCGTCGATGCTGGCCGGCTCGACGGACGAAGGCGTCGTCGGATTGGCGCGCAACTTGGGCGCCGCGTCTTCCGCGCGCTGCGCCATCAGCCGCGCCTTGGCCGCCTGCATCGAATCGGTCTTGGCGCCCGCCGGCGTATCGTCGACTTCCGGCGGCGGTTCGGATTGCGGGCCGACGCCGCTGACTTCGATCTTTCCATCGGGAGGGAGCGAATGCGGATTCGCGTCGGACGTCGCGCCTTGGGCGACCGTCGGCGCTTGAGTCGTGTCAGCATGCGGCCAGGGAATATCGAACCAATCGAAGCGAGAGGCGCCGTAGAGCGTTCCGCCGACCAGAAGGGTCAGCCAGAAAGCCCAAGCCGCGAACGACTGACGTTTGTACTGTTGTCGCATGGGCGTTCTTCCTTGAACGATTCGCGGCAAAAAATTAGCAATATCGACCGATTCCAGGCGGGCCTGGCGAGAGCCGGCAAACTATATCACTCTCCCAAAACGTCGACTACGGGAAGATACGTGCGCGTAACCGCCGTCTCGCCAATGCGTTATGGCTGAGACAGGTGGACGCCCCGCGACACGCCCGATTTGCGATCGTTTTATCGGCGCGGCAATTGCCCTTATACTGCTGCAGACAGCCGGTCGATCTGCCCCGACCCTCCGCCGACTCGTCCGCACCCTCCCCATTAAGGCGATAGCCTCCCATGTTTCGACACACAACGCGACGCGATTTTCTCACCCGTGCGACCGCGATCGGCGCGGGAATTTGGGTTTCTGGTCGGCCCGCCCTGGCGAGCAAGTCGCCCAACGAAAAGCTGAACATCGCCGCCATTGGCTGCGGCGGGAAGGGCCGGGTCGACATCCGGGGCTGCTCGCACGAGAACATCGTCGCCCTGTGCGATTGCGACGACGCTCGCGCGGCGGAGACGTACAAGCGTTTCCCCGATGTGCGAAAGTACAAAGACTACCGCAAGATGCTCGAGGAGCGCAAAGACATTGACGCGGTCCTCGTCTCGACGCCCGATCATCACCACGCGCCGGCCAGCGTGTTGGCGATGACGCTCGGCAAGCACGTCTACTGCCAGAAGCCGCTGACGCATTCGATCTACGAGGCCCGCCGCATGCGCGAGGTCGCCCGCGAGGCGAAAGTCGTGACCCAGATGGGCAACCAGGGGCACGCGTTCGAGGGGGCGCGG
>DASPSM010000400.1:0-4181 GCA_035623955.1 Planctomycetaceae bacterium | reverse complement strand
TGCGGCTGGCGAGCCAGCGCGACGCTGGTGTCTACGTGCTGACTCGAACGAGTAATCCGGGGGCGGGGACGTTTCAGGACCGAATGGCAGACGGCCGGCCCATGTATCGTCACGTCGCGGAGATGGTGGAGGCGCTGGCATCCTCCACGGCCGGCTCCGAGCCCTACGGCGCCGTGGGCGCGGTGGTCGGGGCGACCTATCCGCGCGAGCTGACCGAGCTGCGTGCGGCGATGCCCCACGCGCCCATCCTCGTCCCCGGCTACGGCACACAAGGAGGACGGGCCGACGACGTCGCCGGGGCTTTCGACGCGCAGGGATTGGGCGCCGTGGTTAACAACGCGCGGGGCATCAACTTCGCGCACTCCCGCGAGCCCTTCCGCAGTCAGTTCGGCGAAGCCAAATGGGAGCAGGCGGTCGAAGCGGCCACGAAAGAGATGATCGCTCAGCTCGCGGGGCCATGCGCCCTTCGCACGGGCTAGCCGGGTGTCTGTTCTATCGCCCCCAGGCGTCTAGGTCCCGTGATTTGCCGCAACCTCTTCCCGAAATCTTGTTGACCGCGCTTCTTGGCGCAGGCTAGAAGGGAAGAAGAGGATCTCTTGGCGCACATTTGGTCGCAGTTCCTCCCGGCGAGGCACAACTTGAGAGCCGTCTTCCTCAAACACAAACAATTCCTTGGTTGGCCGCGGCTATTCAAGCTTGCCGCCTTCATCGGCTGCTTCGCGGCCGCAGCGGTCGAAGTTCGCGCCTCGCAGCCGCTGAGCGAAGGCTACCCGTCACCCGATCCGACGACGAATTACCCCGGCGTCTCTCGCTATTACGGCTCCGTCGATCCCAATCCGCTGGGCTACTACTCGTACTCCTACTATCAGGGGCCGGCTTTCCCGGTGACGCGGGCGATCGGCTACTATCCGTACCCGGACCCGCATCCCTACCCGCCGCCGCCGTTTTACCCCTACGGGTATTTCGGGTACTGGGGCTGGCCCGGCTACGGCTACGCCGGCTGGGGCGGCTGGGGCTGGGGACCGATCTACCCGTTCGGCTTCGGGTTCTAGACGCGACACCTCTTTAGTTGGCGTCGATTCCTTCGCGCGCGATCCGCTTTCTGCTGCGTCCGAGCCCTGTCAAATCCGGAATAACCG
The DNA here is from genome assembly GCA_035623955.1 of Planctomycetaceae bacterium. Lineage (GTDB taxonomy): Bacteria > Planctomycetota > Planctomycetia > Planctomycetales > Planctomycetaceae > DASPSM01. The sequence goes on along the minus strand of DASPSM010000400.1, from coordinate 3,042 downwards.
ACAGATTTTCTCGGCGCGACCCATTTTCAATTCCGATAACTCGAAGAGGAGCGGCCGCGTCGCGCGCGATCATGCTGCGCAGTTCTCGACCAAATGTGCGACGCGCAGCCGCGGCGGGGGACGGTTCCCTGCGGATGGAACCACGGTCAGATCTCCGATGTCCGAAGGTCGATGGACGCGATTGGACTTCGCCACGCGGCGACACGAGCGGATCGACGGCCCAATGAGGCGTGCGCCTCGATTTGGATTCGCACGCTCGGCCTGTTTTTGTGCTGCTGCGCCCTGAGCGGCTGCACCTTCGGCGCGTGGATGCTCGAGTCGGCAGTCCTGCCCTACAACGAGTCCGTCACGCGCGTCGACGAAGAGCAATTGCTGCTCAATCTCGTGCGATTGCGCTACAACGATAATGCCGTACGGATCGACGTGTCGTCGATCGCGGCCCAATATGAAGTGGCCGCCCAGGCCGAAGCGCGTCCGTTTTTCGAGGCGCCCAACCCGGCGGGAAGCGTGTTCGAGACGTTCACTCGCATTCTGCCCGATGTCCTGGGCAGCACGGCAAACCGTCCGACCTTCAGCCTGACTCCGCTCGACGATCCCGACACGATCCGCGGTCTGTTTACCCCGATGTCGGTGGATGGCATCGTATTCCTCGCCGAAACCTGCTATCCGCTGTCGACCGTTTTTCAGCTCTTTGTCGAGTCGATGAACGGCGTCCCGAATGCTCCGACGGCCAGTGGCCCTCCTCGAGGCCTCGTTCCGGAATTCCGCGAATTCAAGCGCGCCGCCGAAATCCTGCAGCAACTCAAGGATCTCGGCGATGTGCAATTCGTGCGCGAAGAGAAGATCACCGAATACGGCAGCCATTTGAGCGAGCCGAGCGTGACGGCCACAGCGCTCGTCGACGCGGCCAAAAACGGCTTTGAGTACCAGCAGCAGTCGGACAAGACCTGGGCGCTCGTGAAACGGGCTCGCAAACTGAGCCTCGAGATCAAGCCCGAGGCGGTTTCGCGTCCCGAGCTGACCGAGCTGGCGACGCTCTTGCATCTCAAACCCGGCCAGTCGACTTACGACATCGCCGTTGGCACCAAAGAGAGCTTCGTCGGCGAGGGGGCCGGGCAGCACCAGTCGACCACGCTGAATATCAATCCTCGATCCGTCGTCCAGGCGATGTACTACCTCTCGCACGGCATCCTGGTTCCTCCCGAACACGTCGCGTGCGGACTCGTGAAGACGCCGTTGCTCGCCGACGGAACCCCGTTCGATTGGCAGGAACTGTTTGCGGGCCTCTTCACCGCTCACTCTGTGAAGCAATTGCGACGGCCGGCGTGTGCCTCGATCGCGATCAAGCATCGCGATCACTGGTTCTACATCGACGATCGCGACGCCGACTCGAAGATGACATTTGCGCTGCTCTTGACGATGAGTCGCGTCAACCCGACGCCTGCCAAGAAAGGCGGCCCGGTCCTCACACTTCCCGTGAGCGGCCCCTGACCAGGGGCAGTGCCCCTGGACCCCGGTGCGGCTTGCGCTGGGAGAGATTGGGCATGCGGAACTCCGCGAGGCGCTTCATTGCGCGGCGTGCTCAAAAACCCGCAAGGTCTTGACTTTCGCGTGATCCGGATGCAGACTGCCAAGCGCTCGTTGAAGAGCGGCGAGCTTTCTTGGCAGTGACTGCCTTTCTTGACCCTAATCTGCAGTGGATTCCTCCGTTCTTTCCGTGAGCCCCGGCACGTCCGTCGCGCGGGCGGGCTCGAAATCCGACGGACCGTCAAACGCTTTTGCGTTTGAAAGGTGTGGTCGGAATCGACTCATGAGAGCGAGTCGATATCGCAACGCCGGGCGGACCGTGGCGGTCCAGAGTGATGGCGGTCCAGCGCGATCCTGTGTTCGCCGCTGCGCTCACGACGGGAACTTGACACCGGACTCAATTCGCCATTCGTAAGGAGCCGATTGATGGATGCTTTGGAAACGATTTCAGCGGGACGACTTCTCGAAGTTCGCGTGACGGGAAAGTTGACCAAGGAATCTTACGAGATTTTTGTTCCCGCCGTCGACGCGCAGATCAAACAGTACGGCAAGCTGCGAATTTTGTTCGTGGTAAAGGACTTTCACGGCTGGACGGCCGGGGCGCTTTGGGAAGACCTCAAATTCGATCTCAAGCACTGGAGGGACATCGAACGCCTGGCGTTCGTCGGCGACAAAAAGTGGGAGAAAGGCATGGCCGCTTTTTGCAAGCCGTTCACGAAGGCCCAGATCCAGTACTTTGACATGGCACAGCTCGAAGAAGCTCGTGGCTGGCTGGAGAGCGAAAAAGCTCCGGCGAAGTGAATCGCATCGATGAGAGTTGAGGCCGACAGCCAACGAGATAAACCCGACGCCTTGGCCCGTCCAGTCAACCCGACGCGCACGCTGCAGCTGCTGCGATTGGGGGCCTTGGCGTCGGTTGGTTTCGTGGTCTCCTATTTCGCGTTCGCCTACGGACCGAAATACTTGACCTCCCCAGCGACCCGCAAACCGACCGGCATGGTCTGGATCCCGGGGGGCGAGTTCACCATGGGGACCGACGATCCGATCGGTTGGGCGGACGAAAAACCAGCTCACCGCGTGCGGGTCGACGGCTTCTGGATGGATGAGACCGACGTCACCAACGCGCAGTTTCGCGCCTTTGTCGACGCGACCGGATATGTGACGACGGCTGAGAAGCCCGTCGACGTTCAGGAGATCCTCCGCCAAAGTCCCCCCGGCACGCCCGCTCCGCCGCCGGAGAAGTTGGTGCCCGGCTCGCTCGTGTTTCACGCAACCGCCGGACCGGTGAAGGATCTTCGCGATTTTTCGCAATGGTGGCGCTGGACTCCCGGGGCGAACTGGCGGCACCCCGAAGGACCCGGCAGCAGCATCGAGGGCAAAGACGATTATCCGGTCGTTCACGTCTCGTGGGATGACGCCGTGGCTTACGCGAAGTGGGCGGGCAAGCGGCTGCCGACCGAGGCCGAATGGGAGTTCGCCGCCCGCGGCGGACTCGACAACAAGCCTTATGTCTGG
>DASPSM010000386.1:0-13343 GCA_035623955.1 Planctomycetaceae bacterium | reverse complement strand
GCTCAAGAGCGAACTCTTTGACCGGGTCAAAACCGTAATCCTCACCAGCGCCACGCTGGCCGTCGGCAAGCGGAGCTTTGAATTTGTGAAACAGCGTGTCGGCGCGGCCGGCGCCGATGAGTGCCGGCTGGGAAGCCCATTTGATTTCAAGCGGCAAGCCCAGCTGATTCTTGCCGACGGGATGCCCGATCCCTCCGCCAGCCCGGCCGAATACGAGCGGGCCGTCTGCGAGCGCATCCAGCGTTACGTGACCCAGACGCAGGGCCGGGCGTTTGTGTTGTTTACCAGTTACCGCATGCTCAAGAGCTGTGCCGAGCGGCTGGCCCCATGGTTTGCGAAGCATCAATACACGCTCTATTGCCAGTCCGACGGCCTGCCCAATTCGCTGATGCTGGAGCGGTTCCGCAAGGACGGCGCGGGCGTGCTGTTCGGCACCGACAGCTTCTGGCAGGGAGTCGACGTGCCCGGCGAGGCGCTTCAGAACGTGATCATCACCAAGCTTCCCTTCAGCGTGCCGGATCACCCCCTGCTGGAGGCGCGGCTGGAGGCAATCCGCGAGCGGGGTGGGAATCCCTTCGTCGAGTACCAGGTGCCCGAGGCGGTGATCAAATTGAAGCAGGGCTTCGGCCGCCTGATCCGCCGCAAGCAAGACACGGGACAGGTCGCCATCCTCGACCCCCGCATCCGCAGCAAACCGTACGGCCGGCAGTTTCTCGATAGCTTGCCGGAATGCACTTTGACGATCGACGCAGGCGACGCCGATTGATCGAGCCGTCAGCATACCGCCTGTTTGGGCGCCGCTGCCTACGGCAAAAAGACCTTCGCCAGCTCGGCCATGACGTCGCTTCCGGAGTTCGAATCCCTGGGAGCGAACTCGGCCACGCCGAGTTTCGGGTTGAAATTGAGAAAAACCTCGGCCTTGCGGTTGTTGAAGAGCGCCTTGGTCGTCGTCCAGTTGCCCGGCGGATTTTGAGAGAAACTCTCGGCCGTTTGATTTGTGCCGGGCTCGCGCGTTTCGGAGCGACTCATTCCAGTGCCCAGGATCAAGACGGGAAACTCGAGCCGGTCGACTCGTTCGCTCTGGGTGGGAATTGTTTTGGCCTCGATCGCTTTGGCGATCTCCTTGAGAGCCTGCCGGCCGTCGTTTCCTATTTGGCGCGTCAGTGCAGCTCTCGAGAAATCAAGAGGATCCGTTCCGCCATCCTTCTTAACGGTGATTTCAAACCAGAAGTGGAATGCCGACCCGTTCGAGCAGGTCAGGGTTGCGGCCCACACCTTGTTGGTGCCGCCGGCAGTCGGGATGGAAGAAACTTCCTTGATCGCAAAGGTGCCAGGCTGTCCCAGTGGATTCGGCTCGGGTGGCGCCGGTGGGGAGCCACAGCCGGTTAACAGAGCGCCTGCCAAGAATGGGAGAATCTGTCGTCGCATCGACATGTCCTGTCGCGATCCGGCGCTCCCCGAACCTGGGCTCGGAAATCGCGACCTCATTCCATGTTCATGTCAGCACATGAAATCCCGGTTCGCAACGTGTGGGGGCTGCCCGACGATGGAGGTGGTGGACATCCAGGTGTCGAGTCCGGCGACAGCGTGGCAGATTTTTATTGGATGTTAAGGGAGGACCACCTGTCAGGCGGATTTTGCTCGTTTATCGTTGACAGACGTAAGGCGATCAGGGACGATTAAAGGCGCAAGAGCATTCCTCACCGCATTTCTCTCGTCTGTGTGCGATCGGAACGCACGACGGCAAACCAAAATCGCAATGGATTGTTGATTCGTCGGTTTCTTCATCCCAACCTACCGCCGTTTCGTTCGTGTCTGAGCGCACGCACATTCCCGTGATTGGAATCGTGGGGGGGATTGGCTCGGGAAAAAGTTCAGTCGCCCGTTGGGTCGCGGCACGACATCAGGACGTAACGCTCATCAGCGGGGACGAGATCGGACATGAGGTCCTGACTGAAGCTGCGGTGCGGGACGCCATCCGGAAACGGTTCGGCGAACCCGTGTTCCATGCGGACGGTCAGATCAATCGCAGGGCGCTGGGGCAGGTCGTTTTCGGTTCTTCCCGCGAACACCACTGGGCGCGCGACGACTTGGAGCGGATCGTCCATCCTCGTATCAGGGAGACCATCGCCGAAAAAATCGCGACTGCGGCTGCCGCGGGCCAGCGGGCCGTACTGCTGGATGCGGCCGTCCTTTTTGAAGCAGGCTGGAATGATTTATGCCACGCGGTGGTGTTCATCGACGTGCCGCGCGATGAGCGCTACGCCCGACTTCGCGAGATTCGCGGTTGGGACGACGCGGAAACAGAACGTCGGGAATCCAGTCAGGCTTCGTTGGAATCGAAACGGAGCCGAAGCCAGTTCATCGTGGACAATTCGGGCCCTCTCGAAGCCGCCGGGCGCCAGCTCGAAGAAATCCTGTTGAAGATGTCGTGATGCAAATCTGCGCTGCTTTGCAATCGAACCGTGCACATTCGTGACGCTCGCGGGGTGCTCTCTCTCATCAAAGATCTCCCACGGGTTCCTGCCAAATCGAACTAGCTGACTTCACTTCTTGCGAATGTTGATTTTCTTGCAATTCAGAAAGATCTCGCCATGGCAAAACTGACTCGATCGCGTCTCCCCCAGGACGACGCGCAGGAAAACTTCGAGCAGGACGGTCAGGACGGTGCCGGATTCGAAGAATCCACCGACGAGCTTTCCCCCGAGGAATTTCCCGGCAACGACCGCTACGAGGAAATCAAGCGCAGCGATATCCACATCGCCGAGCTGCAGCGGCTCACGATGAAAGAGCTGCTGCTTCTGGCTCGCAAGGAGCAGGTCAGCGACTACACCGGCCTCAAGAAACAGGACCTCATCTTCAAGATCCTCAAAGAGCGGACGAAGATGAACGGCCTGATGTTCGGCGAGGGGACCCTCGAGATCCTCCCGGACGGTTTCGGCTTCCTCCGCAGCCCCGATTACCACTATCTCCCGTGCCCCGACGATATTTATGTCAGCCCCAGCCAGATCCGCCGGTTCGGCCTGCGGACGGGAGCGACGGTGGCCGGCCAGATCCGCCCGCCCAAAGAAAACGAGCGGTACTTCGCCTTGTTGCGGGTCGAAGCCATCAACGGGCAGGATCCGAACACTCTCGCTGAACGGGTGTCCTTCGACGACCTGACCCCGCTGCATCCCTCGAAGCGACTGAAGCTGGCGGCCGATCCAACCGAGTTGAGCACGCGGATCGTCGACATCGTGGCCCCGATTGGCATGGGGCAGCGCGGCTTGATCGTTTCCCCCCCGCGCGCCGGAAAGACGATCCTGCTTTCGCAGTTAGCCAAAGCGACGCTGAAAGCCCATCCCGACGCTTACGTCATCGTCCTGTTGATCGACGAACGGCCGGAAGAAGTGACCGAAATGGAGCGGCAGGTCAAAAGTCGCAACAGCGAAGTGATCAGCAGCACGTTCGATGAGCCCCCCAGCCGACACATCCAGGTGTCGGAGATGGTCATCGAAAAAGCCAAGCGGATGGTCGAGTACGGGCAGGACGTCGTGATCTTTCTCGATTCGATCACGCGGCTGGCCCGCGCCTGGAACACCGAGGTGCCGCACTCGGGCAAGATCCTCTCCGGCGGCGTGGACGCCAACGCCTTGCAGCATCCGAAGCGGTTCTTCGGGGCGGCCCGCGCGGTCGAAGAAGGGGGGAGCCTGACGATCATCGCCACCGCGCTCGTCGACCCCGGCAGCCGCATGGACGAAGTGATCTTCGAGGAATTCAAGGGGACGGGCAACACCGAGCTGCATCTCGATCGCCGCATGGTCGAGAAGCGGGTCTGGCCCGCAATCGACGTCAACAAATCGGGTACGCGTCGCGAAGAACTGTTGATGGACGAAGAGGAGCTGCGCCGCGTCTGGATCCTGCGCCGCGTGCTCAACGACATGAATCCAGTCGAAGCCATGGAACTGCTCGTCAATCGGATGCGTCGAACCAAGACAAACGAAGAGTTCCTGATGAGCATGAACCTGGGTTGATGCGGGGGCGCGGGAGGCCGCTCGACCCGCCAGAGAGTCGGCGCGGACCAGCCGACGACCGGATAGGGACGGGTGGCGGGGCGGCAGTCGGGCGCCGGGCAGGGGGCTGGGCGTCGGGCAGGCTTTTGACAGGCTGCGCCCGGGCAACGCCCAATTACGGGCGACCCTCAATCAAACGGGCTGGGCATGCCAAAACACATTGAAGGCGAATTGACCGCTGGCGACGATGCCTTTGCCGTCGTCGTCTCGCGGTACAATGAGATGGTGACACGCCGATTGCTGGACGGGGCGCTGACGACGTTCAAGCACCACGGCGTGCCGGAAGAGCGGATCACCGTCGCCTGGGTCCCTGGTTCGTTCGAGATTCCCATCGTGGCAGATCGGCTCGCCAGGAGCGGCGGCTTTGCCGCCGTTTGCTGCCTGGGCGCCGTCGTTCAGGGCGAAACCAGCCACCACGAATACATCAACCAGCAAGTGTCGCGCGCGATCATGGAGACGGCCATATCGAGCGGCGTGCCGGTGCTGTTTGGCGTGTTGACTTGCCCTTCGATGGAGCTGGCCATCGAGCGCGCCGGCGGGACCGCGGGAAACAAAGGGAGCGAGTGCGCGCTGGGAGCGATCGAAATGGCCAACCTGCTGAAGAAGGTTCCTCGAGGTCCGCGGTCTGGATTGAGCGGAGTATGACGCGATGACGCGCCGCAGCAAGGCACGCGAGGTCGTGCTGCAGATGCTTTATCAGATCGACGTCAATCCTGACGTCGCGGCGTCGGCGGTGCGCGAGATGATTCGCGAGCAGCTTCCCGACGAGGATCTGCAGGCGTTCGCCTGGTCTCTTTTTGCCGGCGTCCGCGAAAGCCGGGGCGCCCTCGATGCGCGAATCAGCGCGGCCGCCGAGAATTGGACATTGGCCCGCATGGCGCCGACCGATCGCAATGCGCTGCGGCTCGGGGCTTACGAGCTCTTGTTCACCGACACGCCTCACCGCGTCGTGATCGACGAGACGATCGAGCTGGCGCGCCGCTTCGGCACGGCTCAGTCGCCGCAGTTCGTCAACGGGATTCTCGACCGGCTCGTTCCGCCCGGGAAGCGCCACGCCGACCCGGGGCAGTCGGACGAGCGGTAGGCCTGGCGGCGGGACAAGGCCCTGGCCGCGTGTGCCTTGGCGAAAGAACGGAAAACCCAACGAAGCTTTCGGCCGTCCGTCGCTTTACTGCTCGCGCGGCAAGAAGCGGCCGCCGCTCATGAACATGCCGTTGTCGCACGGCGTGCACCACTCGATCAACACCCGGTACTCGAACGTTCGCGAATCGCCCGCCATTTTCACGGTGACTTCGCCGGGTAAGATCGCGCCGCGATGCAGCATGCCAATGCCCGTGCGGCTGATCTCGCGAGTCATGGCCGACACGGTGTTGCCGCGGCTGGTGACGACCTCGGCCGGGACGGCCAGTTCGAGCCGCTCGATATCGCGCCGGTTTTCCGTCTCCGGCTTGTTGATCCGCTCGAGGATCTCCTGCAAGTCCTTTAAGGTCGGGCGGCTCCAAGGATCGTCGCTCATCTCGCTCTCCCAGTGCATCGAGCAATTGCGGTCGGGGCCGGGGCAGCTCGTCCGACGCCGTGCCCGCCGAGGCCTGATCGGACGTCCGAAATCGGGCGGGTCCGGCCGCGCACAACTATAGTGCACAGCCGGAGGACCGCCGGGCCGAGGGAGCGGAATTCTCCCTTACCAGACGCGCGAGATCGCTGCCGACACGATCCGCACCGGCAGCGGCCCTTCGCAGTCCGAAAACTCGGAAAATCCGGCACAAAGCGGTGCAACTAGTGCTACTAGCACTCAGGTGACGCGGCAATCCTCCGACATTCGCCAACGCGTGTCGCCGCGGAGCCGCCACATCTGCGTGGAACGCGCTCTAAATGGCGGCTTCGTCCGTCAGGGCGGCATCGCTCGCGTTCCGACGTCGCCAGACCAAGATGCTCGCGCCGAACACCGCCACCAACCCGATTGCCAACCAGGCGCGGGAACGAGAATGGCGCGAATGGCGAGCCGCGTCTTTCGCAACCGCCAGCCCGGATTGTGGTGCCGTCTTGCCCGCCGATCGAACGTCGTCCGCATCCAAGGGGAGCAGCGGGGCGGGGACCGAGAAGTCGGCGGTGGACACAACATGCTTCGAGGGCGAATTGAACGCGTCATCCCAGAACGACGTGCTTTTTCCTCCGGTTGCGGGGTTCGGCTTCTTGGTCGAGGGGGACGCGGAACTTGCCGGGACGCGACGCTCTCCATCGCGCGGCTTTTGAAGAACGTCGAACGGATCCGGTACCGCCGGAGCAAGTTTCAAGTTGTCGTCGCCCGTGTACCTCCCGTGAACCGACGCGGAGTCGCAAATCATCGGGCCCGATCCGCCGCCGGTTTTGGGCCGATCGATCGAAGCTTTCGGGGCGGCAACGCTCTCACGCTCGAATGGGGCCCGGGCAGGCGCGGCCGACATCGGCACCGTAGGCAACGGTGCCGCAGGGTGCAACACCGAATCGCGGGGAGCCGGCGCTCGCTCAGCTTGTATCGGGCCGGCGTGAATGGGCGCCACGCTCGTAACACCGGCAGGTGCCGGCAGCGGCACAAATCGATCGCTCGGAGGGGCCGAGAACCTCGATGTCCTTGCGCTTTCCCAGGTGTCCTGGACAGGGGAGGGCACCGGTGGCGCGGTCGCATTTGCGGGGGCTTTGGTCGCGGGCGGAGTGGTCACGCAGGTGGAAGGACTCGCCTCGTGGCGGACGTCCGACTCATACGAATTGGTGGGTGGGCTCGCCTGTGTCTCGGGCGGAGCTTGCGCGGCCGCCGACTCAACCACTTGCGTTTCGTCCGATCGAACCGGACTTTGGTCCTCGTTGAGGTTTTCGTCACCCAGTCGGATCCCGGAATGACGACGAGCCGGTGTCGCGCCGGTCGCAGGTTGCTGAGCCGTGTCTGCCGGCGGAGCCGAAGTCTCGGCCGGTTCGACAGTGGCTTGTGGCGGCACGGGCGGCGGTCCCGAGGTTGTCGTTCCCTCGCTCGGAGCGGTCGGCGGAGAATAGGGCGTGAATGAACCAACGCTTTGCGACTGCGCACCAGCCCCGAAGGGCACGGCCGGCGCACTCGGCTGGTCGTTCGGCACCAGCTCGATCGGCGGACCAGCCGCGACTGGCGGCACGGTTTGCGCGGCAGGCCGCGGAGCCGGGGGCCCCGCGTCCGTCGCCGCGAACGGATCCAGCTGCCTGGCGTAGACCGACTTGGGCTTCACGATCTCGCCATCGAAGCGCTTGTTGTCGACCACGCCGCTCGGCGGCCGTTTCTGCACGTAGGGAGCGACGATGCTTCCCGGCGCCGGGTTCGCGGCAATTGGGGCGCCTCCCGCTGCCGCCGTGGCTGCTTCGGCGCTTCCGGCCAGAGCGCCGCCCAAAACGACGCGTCCCGCGTCAGATCGCGAGGTTGTCGTCGCACTCGCGGCCGGCGGGGCCGGAGGCGGATCGGGAAAGTCAGTAAGGGCGGCATGGCCAGGCGCACTGTCTTGCGTGCCGCTGACCATCGCGATTTTTCCGGTACCGCTCGCCGAGTTCGTTTTTGCGGCGGTCGATTGATCGCGGGCTCTCTCCGCGGCCACGTAGGCGTCGGAGGAATTTACGTCGCTCTTGTCCCAGAACTTGCCCGTCCGTTCGCCGGTAGCGCATCCGGCGATCAGGGCAGCGGACAGGAGCGTGGTCGCACCTGCCGCGTACAGGTCGCTCTTCCGTAGGCGAGAGTTGAGTTTCATTACCCGATTCCTCGAAATGGCGACGGCCCGACGCGACGATTTGAGCCGCGTTGGCTTCTGATCGACGATTCCGAAGATCGGGCGTGAAGCGCTTTGCCCAGTTGAAATGCCTTTGATGCCCACAATGAGAAAAGCGGTCCGGAGAGGCAGGATGCCTGCGACTCGCCAAAGGTGTCAGACTTTAGGGACTGTTCCGGTTTTGCTGCCCCGTTTGGGCCCGAGCGTTGTGGGCTTCATCAATCGGCGCAGGGCCGCCAGATTCATCGCATCCAGCGACCGCCCGTTCACGGTGCCTTTCGGCGTCTCCAGATACATCGGGAGCGCCGCCAGACGCGGGTCGGTGAGAATGTTCCGGAATGCTTCGCGCCCCAAGCGGCCCTTGCCGATGTGCTCGTGACGGTCGACCCGGCTCCCCAAGTCGCGCTTGCTGTCGTTTAAATGAAAGGCCCGGATCCAGTCGAGCCCCACGATGGCATCGAATTGGGCCAGCGTTGCTTGATAGTCCTCGCGCGAACTGAGCGGATAGCCGGCAGCGAAGATGTGACAGCTGTCGACGCAAACTCCCAGCCGGTGCCGCTCCTGCACGCCGTCGAGAATCGTCCGCAGATGCTCGAAGCGGTGGCCCAGCGACGAGCCTTGACCAGCCGTCGTCTCGAGCCAGATCTGGACCTTGGCCCGCGGCGTGCGCTGAAACGCCTCGTCAATCGCGAGGATGATCCGCCGCAGGCCCTCTTCCTCGGATGATTCCAGGCAGCACCCCGGATGGATCACCAGGCCCACCAGTCCGAGCGCGTCGGCCCGCTCGATCTCGACCACGAAAGCCTCCAGCGACTGCTTCCACAACGATTCGGCGGGGCTTGCCAGATTGATCAAATAGCTGTCGTGCCCGCACGGCATGCGAATGCCCGTCCGTTCCAGCGCGTCGCGAAACAGGGCGACATCCTCGGCCGATAGGGCTTTGCCTTTCCATTGGTTGTTGTTCTTGGTGAAGATCTGCACGCAGTCCATCTTGAGCGCGGCAGCGGCTTCGACGGCTTTGTAATAACCGCCGGCAATCGAGAGATGACAGCCGAGGAGAGGCATGATTACTGGCCGAGAAAGGAATCGCGACGTCGCGGGCAAAATAGCGGTGCGCAGACACGCCGGTCAAGCACCCAGCATCCCCACCGCTTGCCACGTCCATTTGGCGCTCTCTACGATCGGCGATGTCCGGTTTGAAAGGAGCGGTGTCGTGGCGTCGTTAACGTGGTTACGGTCGCCTTTGCGAGCGTGGCGCAAGCGGCGCGCCGAACGGGCCATCCGTTCGTTCCGCCTGCAGCGCGAAAAACTGGAAGCGCAGTTCTTCCGGCACGCGGGATCGCTGGGAAAGCCTCGCGGCTTACGCTGGGTGGAATGCGACTGGCTCGACACCGTGACCTTCGGCCGCGACGTGAAAACGGGGATGCTCACCGCCTTTGCCGGCGTCAACATTCGATTCGAGGCGATCGAAGGGGGCGACATGGAGGACGTCGAAGCCGTCGGCATGGTTCGCGACGCGGCGGCCCTCTTTCATTATCACCGCGGCCAGTGGGGCACCGGCGGCCGGGCGCTTTTCAACATGAACCCCAACGACGCGCTCGCCCACTTTCGCGGCCAGATCGAGCCGATCGACAGCCCGAATTGAGGCGTTACGATTCCCCTGCTAATTCGCTCCGCCAAATCCACGCGGGAGCACCCAGTCGCTGCCAATGTGCAGATCAATCTGCATTTCGCTTGACTTCCACAAATGTGCAGATTAGTCTGCATGTCGGCTCCAGGAGGCCCGCATGCCGACAAATCCCTTCACGAGCGGCGAGCTCGATGTCATCCGCATCCTGTGGGAACACGGGGAGCTGAAGCCCGCCGAGATCCAAAGCCGCTTTCCCCGGCCGATCAAGAACGCCGCCCTGCGGTCCTATCTCTCGATCTTGCTTGAAAAAGGGCACGTGACTCGCCGGCAGGTTGGCAAGGCCTACTTCTACAAGGCCAAGACGAAGCGCGAGCGGGCCTTTCTCCGCACGCTCAAGGAAATCATCAACAGTTACTGCGAGGGCTCTCCGCAAGCGCTCGTGATGGCGCTCATCAAGTCCGAGCGACTGTCCGAGGCGGAGTTGTTGCGGCTCAAGCGGCTTGCGGAGGAGGAGGAATCGCCGCCTTTGCGAACGCGTAATCTGCGAACGAGGAGCACGAGATGATCGGCGATCTGGCTCGGCTCGTTGTGACCCCGGCGGAACTTGGGGGCGTTCCTCTGCTGGTGGGCAAGGTCACCCTGCTCCTGGCGGCCGCGTGGCTCGTTCAAGCGGCTGTCGGACGACTGAATCCGCGGTGGCGGGTGCTCGTCTGGCGGGTGACGGGGATCGCGATCGTGCTGCTTTGCGTCCTGGCGACGTCCCCGCCCTTTGTGCGCCTTTCAATTCTGCCGGGACCGGCACCTGAGTTGGCGGCAAGAGCCGACCTGGCCAATCCTGCGGTGTCCGCCAATGACACGAGCGGTCGTGATGCCGCCGCACCCGGCAGTCTGGCGACCGAATCGGAGCAATTGACCCAGCCCGACGGTCCCGAGGGAATAGCCGCGGCGGCTCGTCTCGGAATGGCGCACGCCGACCGGGCTCCCGGGGACCCGCACGCCGTCGCTGCGATGCCGGAACAGAAACCGGCTGCTTTGGACGACGGTAAGCCGGCAATCGCCCCCGCGCTGGCGTCTTCGTTTTGGGTGCTCGGACTGTGGTGCGCCGGCGCTGGACTGTGCGCACTTTGGACCGTCAGGGGTCTGTTGGGGCTCCGAGCCATTCGCAGGAGGGCCAGTTCGGTCCCCGAATGGGTCGAGTGCGAGGCAGCCCGTGCAGCCAGAGCGATGGGAGTCGTTCGCGGCTTCGAGCTCTGTCAGACGCAATCACTCCAGACACCGTGCCTCGCCGGAGTTCTTCGGCCGACGATTTTGCTTCCCGCGCAGCAATGCGAGCCGCGACACAGCGACGAGCTGCCGGCGATCCTCGCGCACGAGCTGGCCCATCTTAAAGGGAGCGACCTTTTCTGGAACGCGTGCCTCAACGCGCTGGCGATCGGGTTATGGTTTCATCCTTTGGCCTGGTGGATGAGGCTGGCTCACGCCGACGCTTGCGACGCCGTCTGCGACGCGCTCGCCAGCGACTATGTGGGAGACGCGCACGTTTACGGCCGCACCTTGGCCCGTTTGACTCTGCGAATCACTCGTGCCGGCGCGACCCCCGGCCTGGCGATGGCCCGCGTCTCGTCGGTCGAGCGGCGAATCGCGGCCGTACGGCGGCACGTCTTTCGGACCGGCTTGTCGCGGCGGCGGGTGGCTTCGGCCATCGCCGCGGCCAGCGTCGCGATCGCCGTTCTGGGCGAACTGACGATGGTCCCTTCTCAAGCCGAGCCGCCTAGCGCTGCGAAAGAGCAGCCGTCCCCCGCCTCAAGTAAGCCGCAGGAATCCCCGGCAATCCGCTCGACGGCGAGCCTGGGCGCGGATGATCCTCGGGCCGGCGCGAAATCGCCCACGCTGGAGAAAGTCTTTGCCGCCTGGAAGGCGCGGCAGGAGCGCGTCAAGTCGTTCTACTTTGCCTGGAACGTGCGAGCGGTCCTGCCCAAGGGCTATCAATTTCCGCTTACGCTGGGCCTTTTCGGCGTGCACAGGGGGGACTATTCAGCCGACCCCCGCGAGATCAAATGGGTGGGCGTCGCACTCGACGCCGGCAAGGGCGCTTTACTCACCATCCCGCAGTGGGAATGGTCGGCCGAGGGGTTGGACCGCCTGCGCAGCGATTTCAGCGATCTTGAGCACAGCCAAGAAGACGGTTGGAAGGAGACGGGGCGTTACCGCGTGACGCGCGACGGTTTCCTGAATTCCTCCTTGAAGGTTCCCACGAGTTCGGCCGAACAGCCGACGATCGCCATCTGGCGCAAGGTCCCCATCAAACATCCGCCGTCAAATATCTCACGGGATGACCTCTGGGATGATCTCGCGACCGATCAGGCCCCTCTGCGTCTGGCGGTGCGCCCGTTGAGTCCGCTCTCCGATTGGTCGCCGGACAGCTCTCGTGTGGTGAGTGAGGATGCGCTCAACGGCAACGTGCACTGCATCGAACTGCAGATGGACAAGGTCGACCATTCCGAGCAGTGTTGGATCGACCCGAAGCGCGATTACAGCGTTGTGCGGTGGAAGCGACGACAATCCGACGTCGCCCCCCTCGATGTCGCGATCGTCCCCCAGCAGGGCCCTGACGGCGAGTGGCTCCCCGCCCAATGGTCGTGGCGACTTCCCGGAGCGGGCGGCGGCGCGCCGGCGTCATTCGTGGTCACGGTGACTCGCCGTGCGATCAACCAAAAACTTCCGCAGAAAACTTTCGCCACAGACTATCCGCCGGGGACGCACGTTTACGACGCGAGCGTCGATTTGCCGATTTACGACAGTGACGACCAGTCCGGAATGCTTTCGCCCGATGAGGCGAGGGCGACCCTCAATGCGATCGCCGACGCCTGGCTAAAAAGACAAGCCACGGTCAAGCGATTCAAGTACAACTGGCGCCGAGATGGCGAGCGCAAAACCATCAACATGTTCTGCGTCGATGGCGAGAAGTTCGTGTCGGAATTCAAAACGCCCGACCGAACGCCTCCTGCGCTCGCCAAAAGCGGACGTGCCGGTTTCAAAAGAGAAGGGTGGCCGATCCATCAAAGGAAGACGGTGTTCGACGGCGTCGACACGCGCGAGCTGTGGTTGACCGACAACCCGAACCGTCCGGGCGGAATACTGAACATCACCGCCGGCTCCAACCAGCAGCGCAACGTCTGGGAGGCCGGCGACGGATATCTGAGGCTCGTGTTTCGCCCGTTTGACGCGAACTTCGGGGGCATGAGCGTTGCCGAACTGCGCGATCCCGCCAAATTCCGAGTCCGCAAGCAAAAGGGAAGAATCGGAAGCGTTGCGTGCGTGGTGATCGAAACGGAAGAACATCCAGGAATGCAGGTGTCGTATTGGCTCGATCCGGCGCGCGACTATATCCCGTTGCGGCAGCACCGCACGGACAACGGCGAGGATCGCGAGCGTCTTGAGATTTCCTATCGCGCCGATCCCACGTGCGGCTGGGCTCCGGTCGGTTGGATGGATTCGACCGTCCGCATGGGGGGAGGGGTGTACGACCCGATTACGGACACAGTTACCGAGTTGACCGTCAACCAGCCGATTCCTGCGTCGGACTTTCAGATCGAGACTGCCCCCAACGTGAAAGTCCAAGATTGGCGGAACGACCCAGGCGAGGCACGCCGGAAAGCGGCGCGAGCTGCCTGGCTCGCGAAGCGCAAGCCGATCGCTGCCGCGAGGGAGGCGAGGGAGAAATCACACCCCAGGCCGAAGCCAAAACCGGTCTATGACCCCTTTGCCGATGCCGCGGCCGACGTCGAGGCGGCGTGCAAGCTCGCGCGGGAAACGAACAAGCGGGTGCTGATCGAGTTCGGCGGCAATTGGTCCGAGGGCAGTTGCGAGCTGGGAGTCCTCTTGAAGGAGAATGCCGAG
>DASPSM010000377.1:0-10876 GCA_035623955.1 Planctomycetaceae bacterium | reverse complement strand
CCATCCTGCGGGCTGGCGACCAGCTCGCGGGCCAGGTTGCCCAGCTCGTCGGGCGATCCGGCGAGCCGCGCCTCAATCGCCTGCAACAGCTCGCGCCGGCGATCGTAGTCGACGGGCCGGCGGTTATCGGGATCGACGAGGCTGAAGTCCCAGATCTCCGTCCCCTGGTACAAGTCGGGAACGCCGGCGCTGGCCAGTTTAAGGAGCGTCTGCGACAGCGAATTCCAAAGGCCCAGCTGGGAGATTCGCTGGGCGAAGGGGACAAAGTCGGCCAGGAACAGGTTCCGCCGCGACGCGTCGAGAATCGCGCTCACGAAGTCGCGCGTGGCCCGCTCGTAGTCTTCGTTGGGGTTGACCCAGCTGGTGTTGACCTTGGCTTCGCGCGTGGCCTTCAGCATGTAGTTTTGAATTCGCTCGCGATATTGATCGCGCTCGGCCGCGCCCGGCGCTTCGAAGGGCCAGGTGCCGATCAACGTCTGGTAGAGCAAAAACTCGTCGTTTCGCGTCGGGGCGGGGGAGTCCTCGATCGGCGTTTTCTTGTTTTGATTGAGCCGCGCCCAGCGAAAGACCCGCGTGCGGAACTCCCGGGGCAGCTCCGACAAGACGTTGATCCGCGCTCGCACGTCTTCGCTGCGCTTGGTGTCGTGCGTGGAAGTCGACAACAGCGAAAAGGGCCAATGCGCCTGCCGCTCGATGTTCTGCTGATGAAACGACGAGAGCGTGCTGCCGAAGACTTCCGGATTGCCGCCGACCTCGTTGAGCGAGACCAGGCGATTGTGGATGTAAAACGCCGTGTCCTCGACCGCCTTGGCCATGACCGGCCCGGTGAATTGCTGAAAGCGGCCGACAAATCGCTCGAGCGTCGCGCGCGAGGCCTCGTCGGGCGCATAGTTTTGATTGAGCAACAGCACGGCCCGGACGAGGTCGAAAACCGAGGCGCTGGTCGCCGGGTTCTTTCGCTTGGCCCGCGACACGGCCATCTCGATGTAGCGGCGATCGCGCTCCAGAACGCTGTTGGGGTTCACGTAAGTGCGATAGACCGGAAAGCAGGCGATGACCTCGCGGAGGGCCTCCGTCACGCTGTTGAGCGTGAAGTCGCGCGACCAGCGGTTCCGCTCGGAAATGCGGTCCAGCTCGTGCCCCAGCACGCTGATCTCGGCCGACATCGAGGCCTGCATGATCAGCAGTTTCGAGCGATAGACCAGCTCCCGGAAATCGGTCCGCTGCTTGGCGAAGGTCTGGTACAAGCGATCGAAGGCCTTGGCGTTGGTTCGCTCGACGAACAGGCCGTTCAAGAGCGCCAGAAAGTCGTAGCCGGTCGTGCCGTGGACCGGCCAGCTCTCGGGCAGGCGCTCGCCCGGTTCGAGGATCTTTTCGACCACGACGTAGAGCGGGCGCGTCAATAATTCGTTGCGTTCCGTGCGGGCCAGTTTTTCGAATCGTTCCACCAGCGCCGGCTCGAGCGCCTCCCAACGAACCGGTTCGCTCGTTTGCCGGCCGTTGGTCGGGGCGGCCTCGGCGTCGGGACCTGGCGTCGACACGTGCGCTCTGGCCGTCTCGGCGCCGCTTTCCGCGGGAACGCTGCCGTCCCCGAATTGCTCGTCGAAGGCCTGGCGGCAGACTTGCAAGAAGCGGGCTTTCTGCAGGCGGCGCAGGTATTCGGGGGGATCGTAAAGACCGTCCGGGTGGTCGATGCGCAGCCCCTGGACCGCGCCCTGATTCACCAGGCGCAGAATCAACCGGTGTGTCTGCTCGAAGACCTCGGGATTCTCCATGCAGATCGCGGCCAGCTCGTTGACGTCGAAAAACCGCCGGTAGTTGATCTCATCCGAAGCCACCCGCCAGTACGCCAGCCGGTACGGCTGTTCGCCCAGCAGTTGTTCCAGCAAATCGAAGCTCCGCGGCTCCCCCCGCGTGCCGTTAAAGAGCGCCACGTTCTGCTTGATAAAGGCGTCGACGCGGGGGGTCGAGTCGGCCAGATCCTTCAGCCGACGCCTGAGGACCTCTTTTTCGCGGCGGCGTTCGCTGACTTTTTGCAGGTCGGTTTCGGTCATCGCCGGGAGATGGCCGATCCCCGTCATGATGCTCTGATATTCGAGCAGGTGCTCCTGGTCATCGGCGAGCGCCTGCTTGAGCTCGTCGATGCGATGCTGGAGGATCATCGCCCAGGAATGGGGAGCGATGGGGAAGCGGTGCTGGTAATAGTGCAGCCAAAAGCCCCCCTCCTCGAACGAAAGGACGAGCTGCTGCTCCTCCAGCACTTTCCCGAACTGGTCCCCCAGGATGGGCAGCAGCACCTTGTTGGCCAGATCGGGCTTGAGCGGCTTCCAGTCGATGTCGAAGAACGACGCGTAGGGAGAACCGGGACCGTTTTCCAGCACGTCGGTCCACCAGGCGTTTTCGCCCCCCACGCCCATGTGGTTGGGAACGACGTCGACGATCTGCCCCAGGCCATGCGACTTCAGCGTTTCGACGAAGGCGTGATAGTCCTGCTCGGTGCCGATCTCCGGGTTGAGCCTGTTGTGATCGACGATGTCGTAGCCGTGCTCGCTGCCGGCGTTGGCCGTCATGTAAGGGGACAGGTAGCAGTCGCTGATGCCCAGTGCCGCCAGATAATCGGCGATCCGCCGCGCGTCGCGAAACGTGAAGGCGTGGTTGACCTGCAGGCGATAGGTGGCTTCGGGCATCCGCCGCGTCGCGAGGCGCTCTTTGACCGACTCGAGCAGCGCCTCGATGACGGGGGACGCAGCTTCGGGTTCAGAGACTTCGCTCTTGGGGGTCAGCGTGGAACTCATGGCGCGCTCCAACGACTCGGCCCAAAGACGCAGAACTCGAACGGCAGCAGCATATCGCGGGCGTCGGCCTCGCCGCGAGCGCCACCGAACGCCGGATCCTCCGAATGCAGTAAAACAGCGGCGTGGGGCGGCTTCTTCTCGGGAAGCTGCTGTGGCTCCGAGCCCAGATTGAAGATCGCAACGAGCCGCGACTTGCCCCCGTCGGACGAAATCGTGCGCTCCAGCCGCAGCGACGTCGAGCCGTGCGCGTCGTTCAAAAGCTCGGCCCGATGGTCGAGCGACCTGGCCAACGGAAACCAGCGCTGGCGCAACTCCAGCAGGCGGCGATACAAATTCCGCAGCCCGCCCTGCCGGGATCCCTCCCACGACCAGCTCAACTTCGCCGACTCGAACGTCGCCGGCGATTGAGGATCGGGCACGTCGTCTTCGTCTCCCTCCTGGGAAAATTCCTGGCGCCGGCCGCGGCGTGCCGCCTCGGCGATTTGCGGATCCGCGAACGAGCAGAAGTAGGGGAACGGTCGCGTTTCGTCGTATTCCTCGCCCATGAAGATCAGCGGGATCGACGGCGCCAGAAGCAACAGCCCGGCCGCCAGCCGCTGCTGGGCCGGTTCGAGAATCGTTCCCAGGCGGTCGCCGAGCGGCCGGTTGCCGATCTGGTCGTGGTTTTGAATCGCGACGACGAAACGCTCGCCGCTATGGTCGCCGATCGGACCGCCGTGGCGGCGATCGCGAAACCGGCTGTAGGCGCCGTCATAGACAAACGAGTGATTGATGGCTTTGACGATCTGTTCGGCTCGGCCGAAATCGGCGTAGTAGCGGGTGCGCTCGCCGGTCAAAAAGGCGTGCACGGCGTGGTGGAAATCGTCGCTCCACTGCGCGTCGAGGCCGTAACCTCCCGACTCGGGCGGGTCGATCAGCCGCACGTCGTTGAGGTCGCTCTCGGCAATCACATGCACCGGACGACCCAGGCGCGTCGCCTCGACGTCGGCGGCCTCTTTGATCTCGCGCAGGATATGCCGCGGCCCGAAATCGTAGACGGCGTGCACGGCGTCGACCCGCAGGCCGTCGACGTGAAAGTCGCGGATCCACATCCGCACGTTGTCGACCACAAACGCGCGGACTTCATCGCTGCCGGCGTCGTCGTAATTGATCGCGCGTCCCCAAGGCGTGTTGTAGCGGTCCGTGAAGTACGGGCCGAACTCGGCGAGGTAGTTCCCCTCCGGGCCGAAGTGGTTGTAAACGACGTCGATGAGCACGGCCAATCCAACGCGATGACAGGCGGCGATCAGCCGCTGCAATCCGCGCGGTCCGCCGTACGTATTCTGCACGGCAAACGGATGCACCAGGTCGTAGCCCCAACTGCGGCCGCCTGGGAACTGGCAAACCGGCATCAGCTCGATGGCGGTGACGCCCAGCTCGCGCAAGTCCGCGAGCCGGCCGATCAGCGCGTCGAAGGTCCCCTCGCGAGTGAACGTGCCCACGTGCAGCTCGTAGATCACCAGGTCTGCCAGCGGCAGGCCCTGCCAGCCCCCTTCGGACCAGTCAAAACGCTCGAGCCGAGCGACGGCCGACGGGCGATGGATGCCGTCGGGCTGCCAGCGCGAAGCCGGATCGGGTCGGGACGGTCCGCCATCGATCGAGTAGGCGTAACGCTGGCCTTCGGGGACGTCGTCTTCTCGGTGAGCAAAATGGCCCCGCGCCTCAGGCGCCATCCGGATTCTGCGGAAGTCGGCGTCGCCTGGCGTTGCCGCCGAATCTCCGTTTGCCAGCAGCAGCTCGACCTGCCGCGCGCGAGGAGCCCACACGCGCCAGCAGACCGACTCGCCCGCGCCCGCCAGAGCTCCGCAGCCCGCGGGGGAGAGTCGGCTCTGCTTTGGAGATTGAAGCAACAACTCATCCATGGTCGGCGTCTTTGTCACTGGGCCATCTCATAACCCTCTCCCATTCCGATGGGAGAGGGTAGGGTGAGGGCTCCCCTTGGATTTCCGTTTCAAAAGCAGCCCTCACCCCGGCCCTCTCCCGGCGGACCGGGAGAGGGTGAAACCGCTTTCGTCCGTTATTTCTGTTCAAGCCACCAAATCCATTTCGCCCGGTTGATCGAGACACAACAGCGTGCACAAATAGTCGCGCAAGTGCCGGATGAGCAAAAAGTGCTCCCGCACGAACTCGAAGCCCGTCCGCCCCATGCGTTCGCGCTTGTCGGAATAGCGCAGCAGATAGCGGATGCGGTAGGCGGCCCCCGCAGGCGAGTGCACCAAAAAGCCCGTGTGATAGTCGTGCACCTGCAGGGTAATTCCACCGCACGCACCGCCGATCACCGGTTTCCCCTTCCACAGCGCCTCGGTCACCGTCAGGCCGAAGCCTTCTTTGAGCGACTTCTGCAGCACGATGGTCGCGGAGCGCTGCAGCGCGTTGATGATCCGATGCGAGTCGGGAGGCAGCATCAGCACTTTGAGGTCCTTGTCTTCGCCGGCCGCGTCCATCACCTCGCGCAGCACCTCGGCCCCTTCCGGGTCGTCGTCGGCCGGGCCCCCCGCCAGCACCAGTTGCATCTCGGGGTAATACGGCTTCACCATTCGGTAGGCCTCGATCACGCCGATCGGATCCTTGAAGCGGTCGAATCGCGAGACTTGCAGCAGGAAGGGGCGCTCGGGATCGATCCCCAGGCGGTTCACCGTCTCGAGCCGTTCCTGCTCCGAGAGTGGGCAATTCTTGTCGGAGAGGGGATCGATCGACGGGGGGATCAAAAACATGGGGCAGGGGAGGGGCCGCGTGAAAGCCGCCATCGAAAAGATCGTCGCCTGGTACTGGGAGATTGCCCCCGCCAGGTGCTTCCACACCGCCCGATTGGGCCGCGACGCGTCGACGTGGCAGCGCCAGATCCAGCGCTTCACCTGGTCCTTCGGGGTGTAGAGGGGCAGGAAGATCGGCTGCGGATCGTGAACGATCACGACGTCGGCCCCGAGATTGAGCTTCTCGGCGTTCTGCTTGTCGACCTCGTGATGCAGCTCGAAATCCCGCGAGCGAAACACGACGGGCAGACCCTGCAGGCCGTTGTGCAGCGTTTTGGTCACGCGATAAAAATCGGGCGGGCCGGAGATCACCTCCCAGCGCGCGTCCAGTCCCAGCTCCTTCATCAAGGGGGTCATCCACCCCAGGATTTCGGCCACGCCGCCCCCGGTCTTCGTGGAGTTGACGTGCACGATCTTGCGCCCCTCGAGCCGCGCGGCCAGGTTTCGCAGACGCTGCACTTCCGCATGTCCGACGACGTCTTCATAACGATCGAGTTGTTGCATGGCTCCCCAATGCCCGTGGTTGTGTCGGGCAGCTCCCCTGGGACGCGTATCAGGCCGACGCCTTGAGGGCCACCTCCGGAGCAGTCGAGTGTTCGCGAAACGCCTCGACCATCTGGTCCCGCAGCTGATTGAGATTCAGAAAATAGACGTCGATGGCCCGCAGCCGCGCAACGAGCGAGGGATCGGCCCCGTAGCATTCGAGCCAGTTGGAAAAATCGTCGGTCCGTCCCCCCGAACGCCGCCGCGCATTGTGCATGTGGTAGAAAAACGACCGCAGCGACAGCCGCGGCAGAGTCTCGAACAGGGCCGCCGGCGTCGGCAATCGTTCGCCCGTGTCGTAGGCGATCAGCCGCGATCCGACGAAGTGCAGTTCGAGCCCCGGCGGGCACGTCGGCACCCGATCCAGCTCCCACACGCGCTCCTCGATCAAATTGACGAGTTCGGCACGCAGCGATTCGATCGACTGATGCGCGTACGGATCGACCAGCCCCAATTTTTCGGCCAGCACGTGGTCACCCAGCATGTCCCAGCACCAGTGGGCCAGATCGTTGGGGAATTCGTAGAGATCGAAGTGGTCCTCCAACGCGCAGCGCGTCATGTGATGCTCGATCACCATGTCCGGCACCGTGCGGATCGACTCCAAGAGCTCGCGCATGTTCGAGCAGCTGCGCCCGATCGGCATCCGCACCAGGCTGCAGTCGAAGACGGCGAACGGCTCAATCGAGGCCATCGTTCATCCTCCCACGGCTAATGGTATCGGCTCCGCGAGCCTCGCTGCCGGACGGAACAGGAAACTCGCCGGCAGATCCACTGCCGCAAAAGGGTTGGCTGCGCCCGCCGCCGGAGGGGCCGACGCGCGAGGCGTCGCAGCGGGTTCGCTCGGCGAGCGCAGCGCCGGGTCGGCCTGGGTCGCACTGCCGACCGTCGGGTCGGCCTGGGTCACGTTGCCGACCGTTTCTTTTTCCTTCGAGCCGGTCCCTTTTGCGCCGGCTCCATTGGCGCCGGCCTCTTTGCCCTCTCCCATTCCGATGGGAGAGGGTTTGGAAAGGCAGCCCTCTCGCCCGCCCTCTCCCCGCGGATCGGGAGAGGGTGGTTGACTCGACCCCGCGCCGACACCGCTGGTCGCCGAAGAGGCGACGGCCGGAGTCGGCGACTTGTCGGGCGCCACGGCCGAGTCCAATTCGGACGAGAGGCTGGCGACCATGTCGTCGATGACGGTTCGTGGATTTCCCGACTCGCGGCAGAGCCGCCGCTGCCGGTCGGCCCCCGCCTCGAATTTGTCCAGAGGCAGCAACTTCGCCAGAAAGACGTCGTCTCCGCTCTCGCGAGCGACGGGCATCAAGCGGGCAAGCAGCTCGTTGAGGTCCTGCCGCAGCGGGCGACGCTTGCCGGCCGGCGTGCGGATATACATCCCTCCCAAACCGTAGCGCGTCGCCAGCCATTTATTCTCGACGGCGATCCAGTGCTTGCGGATATCGCCCCGCCGCATTTGCGGCCGCTCTTCCAGCAGTCGCTGGCTGGCGATTGCCAGCGAGCGGACCAGGGCCACCAGGGCAAACGTGGTCGCCAGCGTGGCGGGCATGTCGCAGACGCGCAGCTCGATCGTGCCGAACTCCGGCCGCGGTCGAATGTCCCAGTAGATGTCTTTCATCGACTGAATGGCTCCGCATTCACGCATCACGCGGAAGTACGCGCGAAAGTCCTTCCAGCGGGGAAAATACCGCGGCACGCCCGCGTGCGGAAGCGTGCGGTACAGCGCCGTGCGGCAAGAGGCCAGCCCCGTGTCGATTCCCTGCCAGAAGGGGGAGTTGGCCGACAGGGCCAGAAGATGCGGCAGGTACTGCACCAACTGGTTCATCACGCCCAAAGCCATATCTCCGCTGGGCAGGCCGACGTGGATGTGCAGTCCAAAGACGACGCGTTGATGGATCAAATAGGCCAGCCGATCGACCAGCCGGTCGTAGCGCTCCGACGGGGAGACGGCGCTGTTCGAGGCGCGGTGAAACGGGTGCGTGGCCGACATCGCCAGCTCGTAGCCCATCGAGCGGGCAATGTTCCGCACGCGGCGCAGACGCGGGACAAGCTGGTCCCGGACGTCGGCCACGTTGCCGCAGACGCCCGTCTTCAGCTCGATCATCGACTGCATCAGCTCGGCGGAGACGTTCTCGATCGACTCCTCCGCGCAGGTCTTCAGCAGCCGGACGGCTCCCGGCGCCAGGTCGCCGGAATGCGGGTCCAGGACCATCAGCTCCAGTTCGGCCCCGACGGTCGTGGCGGGGGAGGGGCGGAAGAGCATCTCTTCCGCCTTGTAGGCGGCCGGTCCCTTATCGCCTTGACGTACGCTCATGTCGTCTTCCCGATGCAGGGGTTCGTCCCTGGTTCCTCCGTCGTGGACCATCGGTTGTTCCGATTGCGTGCGCTTTGTATGCCGATTCATGGTTTTTTCTCCGTCGGGCCCGCGCCCGCATCGCATTTCCTGGCGTCCTTGGTTTTCAAACAGCAGGACGGCGTTGGGTGCATTCAGCCCGTTCCCCGCCCGCCGTAACGAGTTTGGCGCGGCCCGGCTCGATGGCGCCGGCACCTTGCCGAGGCTGCGAGAACGGCGCCCGAGCGGGCCGTGTCGTCAGTCGAGTCGCCGATCGGCAGCGGAGGATTTCCAATTCTTTTGGAAAAATTTCATTCGCCACGCTGCGGAGTCCACGATTGGGCCCGCAACGGCGCGGTCACGGATGGGCCGGCGCGGCTTTCTCACCAGCGCGATCGCCCAGGGAAGCGCCGCGCTTGATCGAATCCGACAACTGCGAAGCCGCATTCTGAGTCTTGTCGACGGCCCGCTCGGCATCGCCCTGAAACTTGCCCCGATCGAGCGTGAGGTTGACGTTGAGTTCGTTGCGCAGGGAGTCTTCGCTGCTGGAGAGTCGGAACCAGCCGCGAGCGAAACCCACGATGACGATCAGACACACGAGCAGCGCGAACAACGCGCTGCCGAGGCGCTTGCGTCGCATGGCAGGCCCTCCGAAGATCGAAACCTGTTCGTCAAACGACCAGTGGGAGGTAACGCAACTGCCGTTCCAGAAGCATGTCGCCCGCTTTGGCGCGCGACACAACTACTTGGGGAACTGAGCGTTGTAGAAACCAGCCGACTCGCGCCGACCGGTCGTCGCGAAGTGAGCTGCTGAAGGCCCGGCGCCGGGCATGTCCGGTCTGGTTAAATCCTGTCCAGCCTCGCGCGGCGCGTTCGGAGATTGGGGGCTGTGCGGGTGACCCTGCGGCGGATGCTCCACCGGCGGGTGCGTCACAACGGGCGGGTGATTCGCGTTGCCCGACTTCGGATTGCCCCCGCCCGGGTCAGAGGCGCTATTTTTTCCCCCCAATAAGCCGAGCGAGCGCAGCTTCGAGCGCAAGGTGACGCGCGAGAGGCCCAGAAGTGCGGCGGCTCGCGTCAGATTGCCTTCGCAGTGCTCCAGCGCTCGACGCAGGATGATCCGGTCAAATTGCTCCAAGGCGCGCCGGTACAGGTCGTTCTGGTCGCCCGCAAGCCGGGGCTCGAGCAACTTCAGCAATTGTTGAATTTCATCTGGTTCAGACATGGTCCACCCCGCCTGTCCAACAGGCAATTTTGCGGCCCGCCTTCCGCATCTGCCCAACGTTGCCGAAAAGCGGATCCGCAGAACACGAATCATTCGCGTGGGCTGGCAGAGACATGTCCTGCAAATCGCGAGCCTGAAACGGCCCTAAGTGGCTGAAGTGGCCCGCGGAAAGCGGCGCGGGGCGAGTCCTCGCAGGCGATGTTCTCTGAGAGCAACCGCATGACCCCTCACCCCCAGCCCCTCTCCCGCCTTGCCGGCGTCCGCCGCTTCGGCGGTAACCGCCGGCGCAGACGCAATGCGGGGAGAGGGGAGAAGACTAGCGCGCAGCACTGTTTTGTAATGCAGCCCACGCTCGCACTCTTTCCCCCCTCTCCCCTTGCGGGAGAGGGGCTGGGGGTGAGGGGCCTGCCGGCGGCCCAAATGCGACCGGGCCGCGCTATTTCCTTGCGTTCGGCTGGCACCGGAATGCCTCGCGCGAGCAGCGAGAGCGGAATCAGCCGGGGGGCCACTTCATCGGCCGTCCGCCGAGCAAATGGACGTGCAGATGATCGACGCTCTGGCCGCCGTCGCGTCCGCAGTTGATCACGGCACGGTAGCCGTTCTCGAGGCCGAGCATGACCGCCAGCTTCGCGGCAACCAGGAGCAACGAGCCCAACAGCAAAGCGTCCGATTCCTGGGCGTCGGCCAGCGAGACGATTTCGACTTTCGGAATAATCAGCACGTGCGTCGGCGCTTGCGGATTGATGTCGCGAAAGGCCAGGCAGCGATCATCCTCGTAAATGATGCTGGCGGGGATTTCCTTGTCGAGAATTCGCTTGAAGATTGTTTTCGTCGGTGTCATCGCAGTCTCGCGCCTTTGTTCTGCGTTCCGGAAATCGCCTGCGAACGTAACAAATCGGCCGCGAGGAAACAAACCGGGCGCGGGTGGTCGCGAGTAGTGGGTCGGGTCAGTCGTTGCTGGTCAACATGGGAAGGTTGTCGCTTTGTTTGTAGGCATTCACCCCAAAGGGGTGAAGCTCCTCTGGCCACTGGCGTAACAACGTTTTGCATTAATGAGCGCAAGTCGATGATTTAGCACCGGTTGAACATTGCACGATGGAAGTTCGAGTTGAGACGCACTTTTCCCAAGCCGACAGCTCTGCTGTCGTTCCGGAACCGACGACAAGTCGTCGGCTTGGGGCTGTGGACGCGGCAA
>DASPSM010000620.1:0-3003 GCA_035623955.1 Planctomycetaceae bacterium | reverse complement strand
CATCGCCAGGCGCGTCGAGAGCAACGCCACCGATTCGCTGGTGAATGCCACCGTCAACTTGATCGGCAACAGCGTGGCCGGATTGGCCGCGGAGCAGCTGGTCGCGCAGATCATTGTTCGTCTGGCGGCAACCGAAGCGGTAGCGGCGGGGGTCGAAGCTGCCGCGGCCGGCGGTTCGTCCACGGCGGGGGGCGCGACGCTCGGGGGAGCGGCCGGCTGGCTGGGCGGTCCGGTCGGCGCCGTGATCGGCGTCGGTGCAGGATTGGCAGTCGGCGCGGTCGTCGATTGGTGGGTCACGGAAAAGTTCAAGACGCATTTGACAGAGGAGCTGACGACTTATCTCGACAATCTCGAGCGGGATATCATTAACGGCGTGGGGTCCACTGCCGAGCAGCCCGCGCGGATTGGTTTGCGTGAGGCGCTGCACGACGCAGCCGACAAGTTTTACGTCATTCAAACTCAGGCCGCGCTCAAGGCGCTTTAACGTCATTTTGAAACCCCTCTCCCGTTCCGTTGCGTCCGCGCCGGCAGTTTCCGCCGAAGCGGCGGACGCCGGCAAGGCGGGAGAGGGAAGAGTGAGGGCTCTTCAATGAGATTTTTCCATCGTTGCATTGTATTGATCAGTGCGGCCCTGTTTGTCGCCGCTTCGGCCTCGGTAGGTCACGCGCAAGAAGGCACCCTGGCCCGCGCCGCGGCCAAAGAAGCCGTCGAGTTCTTCGCCGGCCAGGCCGAGCGACAAGGGGCCAAAGCCGTCGCCGCCGAGCTGGCGGAATTCGGCGGAGAAGCCGCCGTAAGAGAAGTTTTCGAGCAAGTCGCCAAGGAGAGCGGCGAACAGGGGGTCAAGACGCTCGTCCAACTGAGCAAATCGTACGGCCTCGACGCGATCCGAGCGGCCAAAGTCACGCCGCGGCTGACGATGTTGGCCGAACGCGTGCCTCCCGAACTGGCCCCCGGCGCCCTGCGGGCCCTGTTGCGCCCCGAAGAGCGAGCCCTCTTGGAGCCCCTCAGCGGCGACCTGGCCGCGGGTGCACTCGAAGCGGCAGCCCGGCATCCCGGCGTCGGCGTCGAAGTGGTCGACAAACTGGGCGTCGCCGGCCTGCAAGCGAGCAAACACTACGATACCGATGCCGTCATCCAACTCGTGAAATCGAGCGAAGCCAAAGGCATCGCGGCACTCCCCGCGTCGCAAAAAACCGGCTTGCTCAAGCGAGTGGCCCAATTCATTGAGCAACACCCCAAGACAGTGCTCGGCGCAGCCGGCCTGGCCCTCTTCATCCGCTACAAGGATGATCTCTTGGGCGACAAAGGCGAAATCGTCATCGGCCCTGACGGAGTACCGACCTTCGTCCCCAAGACGGGCATCCTCGAACGCTCCTCGAACCGCATCCTCGAATGGCTTCTGCCAATCGTCGCCGGCATCATCGCCCTCTGGGGAGCTAATCGCCTCTTCTGGGCGTGGCGGTGGTCGAAGGTCTCGTACGCGGCGAAGGCGGCGGGGTTGCAGCCCCCCCAATCAAGTTGATCGCTTGCGACTGGGCAGCCAATCGCGTGTTCCGTCAAGCGCGCGGACGGGCGAGCACCGCGTTGCCGCGCACCTCGATCTCGAACGTCCGCACGGGTTCAGTGGCCGGCATGCAGAGGGGTTGGCCGGTGCGGATGTCGAAGCGGGCTCCGTGGCGGGGGCAGGTGATTTCGCAGCCCTTGAGCGGGCCTTCGGTCAGCGGCTGGCCGTCGTGGGTGCAGACGTCTTCGATGGCGTAGAAGTCGTCGCCAACGCGCAAGAGCAGCGCGGGCGTTTCGTCGATGATCACACTCTTGCGGCCGCCGGGCGGGATTTCGTCGACGCGGGCGATTTCCTCGAAGTCCGCCATGATCAGCGGCCAATTCCCAGCTTGCGTTCGACCGTTTTGCTCAGCGTGTCGCGAACGGCTTCGACGGGGATGCGGTCGTAAACCGAGTGGAAGAATCCCTCGACGATCATATGCATCGCCTCGAACCGCGACATCGCCCGGGACATGCAGTAGAAGATCTGCTCCTCGTCGACGCGACCGGCCGTTGCGCCGTGCGTGCAGCGGACGTCGTCGGCCTGAATCTCGAGTCCCGGGATCGAATCGCAGCGGGCCGTCGGGCTCAAGAGAAGGGCGTCGCTCCGCTGATAGCCGTCGGTCTTCTGGGCGGCCGGCTCGACTTTGATCATCCCCCGCCAGGTGACGCGGGCCTTGTCGCGGAGCACCTCTTTATACAGGAGATCGCTCGTCGTGCTCGGGGCCCGGTGCGTCTGCTGCGTGTAGTAGGAGATGTGCTGCCGATCGGTGGCGAAGGTGACGCCGTTGACCTGGGCCTCGGCCCCCGCTCCGTCGAGCGACACGTGCTGATGGATATGGGCCAGTCGCGCGCCCAGGCCGCCGACCGTCCACTGCAGGCGGGCGCCGCGATCGACGTGGCCGGCCTGGTGGGCGAGGTGATAGGTCCGCGGGCTCCAGTTCTGTAGCTGCACGTAACGCAGCGATGACTGCGGACCGAGCAAGAGCTCGACTGCCCCCACATGCAAACCGGGCAATTCGGCATGCGCGGAGGCTGTCTCTTCCAGGAGCGTGGCGGACGAATCTTCCTCGAGGATCACGAGCGTGTGGCTGAAGTCGGCCGCCCCTGGCTCAGACAGGCCGATCAGGCTGTGCAGCGGCGCCTCGATCTCGACGCGCCGCGGAACGTAGAGGACGGTGCCGCCGGTCCAGAAGGCCGCATGCCAGGCCGAAAAGCGATTGGTTTCGGGCCGGACCGCGCGGGTCATGAATAGCGGCTCGAAGATCGATCGATTCTCGCGCGCGAGCGTCGCCAGATCGCCGAAGAGCACTCCGTGGCGCCCGAGTTTTTCGTCAAGGGCCGCGCCCGCCGTGCGACCATTGACGTGAGCCACGCCGCCGACAAAGCTCGCTCGGTCGGCCAAGAGGGTCGCGAACTCGGCCGACGCGGCAGATTCGGTCGGCGGAATGAGGCGAAAAT
>DASPSM010000370.1:0-22851 GCA_035623955.1 Planctomycetaceae bacterium | reverse complement strand
AATCGTCACTCATTTCGTTGCCGGCCGGATCGAACCAGGAGATGTCTTTGACGTCTTCGCGGATGCTGCGGCCCAGGAAGAAATTCCGCCGCTGAAACACGGGCTGCTCTTGAAGGATGCGCGAGACGGTTCGCACAAACTGCAGGAACTCTCGCTGCCCGTCGTTGAGATCCCATTTGAGCCACGTCAGCTCGTTGTCCTGACAATAGGCGTTGTTGTTGCCGTTCTGCGTGTGGCCCAGCTCGTCGCCGGCGCAAATCATCGGGACGCCCAGCGACAAGAGGAGCGTGGTCACCAGGTTTCGCTTTTGCTGCATCCGCAGGGCGTTGATTTTCGGGTCGTCGGTCGGCCCTTCCGCCCCGCAATTCCAGCTCTGGTTGTTGTCGGTGCCGTCGCGATTGTCTTCGCCGTTGTCTTTGTTGTGCTTCTGGTTGTAGCTCACGAGATCCTGCAGCGTGAATCCGTCGTGGCAGGTGATGAAGTTGATGCTCGCCGACGGCCGCCGTCCTCCCGTCTCGTAGAGGTCGCTGCTCCCTGAGAGCCGCGTGGCGAACTCGCACAAGAGACCCCCATCCCCCTTCCAGAAGCTGCGAATCGTGTCGCGAAACTTGCCGTTCCATTCGCTCCACAGCACAGGGAAGTTGCCGACCTGGTAGCCTCCCTCGCCGACGTCCCACGGCTCGGCGATCAGCTTCACCTGCGAGAGGACCGGGTCCTGGTGGATGATTTCAAAGAAGGCCGACAACTTATCGACGTCGTGCAGCTCGCGAGCCAGGGTGCTCGCCAGATCGAAACGGAATCCGTCGACGTGCATGTCGAGCACCCAGTACCGCAAGCTGTCCATGATCAGTTGCAAGACGCGCGGATGCCGCATGCTCATCGTGTTGCCGCAGCCAGTAAAGTCCATGTAGTACCGCGAGTCTGGCGCGAGGCGATAGTACGAGGCGTTGTCGATGCCGCGCATCGAGAGAGTCGGCCCGAGCTGGTTTCCCTCCGCCGTGTGGTTGTAGACGACGTCCAGAATCACTTCGATGCCGGCGGAGTGCAGCGAACGGACCATCATTTTGAACTGCTGCACGGGCTGCTGTTCGAAGTGGGGCGCGACGTACCGCGAGTCGGGCGCAAAGAAAGCAAGCGTGTTGTAGCCCCAATAATTCGAGAGCTTTTTCTCTACCAGGTGCCGCTCGTCGACGTGATGATGCACCGGCAAGAGCTCGACGGCCGTCACGCCCAGGCTGGTGAGGTGATCGATCACGGGCTCGGTGCCCAGCCCCGCGTAAGTCCCCCGCAACTCTTGGGGCACGTCGGGATGCAACTTTGTGAGCCCTTTGATGTGCGTCTCGTAGATCAACGACTTGTGGGCGGGGACTTGCGGCGGCTTGTCGTCTCCCCAGACGAAGGCCGTATCGACGACGCGGGCCAGCGGGGCGAATTCGGCACTGTCCCGATCGTCGAACGACAGGTCGGCCTTCGGATCCCCGACGCGGTAGCCGAAGACTTCATCCGACCACCTCAAATCACGCGCAATGGCCTTGGCGTAGGGATCGAGAACAATCTTGTTGTGATTGAACCGATGGCCCTTTTCGGGTTCGTAAGGCCCGTAAACCCGATAGCCGTAAACCTGTCCCGGCACGACCTCCGGCAGATAACAATGCCAGACCAGATCGGTGTGCTCCTTCACCTCGATCCGGTGCGCCTCTTTTTTGTCATTGGGGTCGTTGAAGAGGCAAAGCTCGACCTTGCTGGCGTGCTCGCTGAAGAGGGCGAAATTGACGCCGGAACCGTTCCAGGTCGCTCCGAGGGGGTAGGGTCGTCCGGGCCAGACACGCATCGCTCGGCTCGCAGTGACTTCAGGGCGGTCGTTCGCCGGAAGAAGGGATGAAATCTTTATATTCGTTGCAATCGCCCGCGCCAAAGGGCGATTTACCACTTCGCAAAAGTCCTGAGAGGCGCGCACGCTCTCCGCCCTCCTGGCGAGGGGGCTCAGACAATGAGGTTCGGCAACACCGCTTCAGTCCGGGCGATCCCTAGCAAAAAACCCTCGCCGCGTTTTTGCGGCGAGGGCTTTTTTGAACGCGTTGGCCGCACCGGCTTCCGAGAGGCTCGGAGTCACGATTCCGTCCAACGTGGCTTTAAGGAAGGTCCCGTCGAGCCATTCCTCCGGCCGCCAGGCTGATGACGAACAGGACCAGGAAGACGACGAACAGAATCTTGGCGATCCCGGCCGCCGCCAGGTAAATGCCCGTGAAGCCGAGCAAGCCGGCGATCAGGGCAATGATCAGGAAAGTCAAAGCGAGCGACAACATCTCGAAGTCTCCCTCTCGTTGAGTCTCTCTGGGCGACCACGTGGCCCTCTTTTCCGGGCTTCAACGCGGCCTGCTTGATATCGAATTCTTTTCGGACCGCCTTCAGTGACGCACAAGCCGTGCCAACGGCGCGGCGAATCCTCAGCCGCGCGAATTCGGCCGTATGTGAAGAGCTTTTTGCGGGCGATTGTGCGATTTCAAGTCGAGATGGGAGCCACGGAGTCGATCGGCTCTGGGGCGCGGATTGGCCGCTCGGGTGGGACCGCTCGCCCGATCAGAGCGTTGAAGGCGGCTTCGTCGAGTGTTTCGCGTTTGAGCAATTCGTCCGCGACGAGATCGAGCTGGTCGCGGTGGTCCTTGAGAATCGCCCGCGCTGCGACGTGCGCGTCGTCGAGCAGTTTCTTGACTTCGGCGTCAATGAGCCGAGCCGTCTCTTCGCTGCAATCACGCGGGGGCTGGGCACCGGGGATCGGGGGCAGGTAGCTCTCCTGCCGACCGGCGACGTGCATCAACCCGACCTGCTCGCTCATGCCGTACATGCAGACCATCTGCCGCGCGAGGGCGGTGGCGTGGTCGAGGTCGTTTTCGGCCCCCGTGCTGATTTCGTTGAAGACCTCTTCTTCCGCGGCCCGCCCGCCGAGCATGCCCTTGATCCGGTCGAAGAGTTCGGCCCGAGTCATCAAGAATTGCTCTTCGATCGGAAGCTGCAGGGTGTAACCCAAAGCCGCACGGCCTCGCGGCACCACGCTGATCTTGTGAACGGGATCGGCATGTTCGCTGTAAGCCGCCACGAGCGCGTGGCCGACTTCGTGAAAGGCCACGCGGCGCTTTTGCTCGGGGTCGAGCCGGCGACTCCTCCTTTCGGGGCCGGCGACGACCTTCTCGACGGCGTCTTCGAGATCCTTCTGGTTGATGAGCGAGGCTCCACGACGCGCCGCCAATAGGGCCGCTTCGTTAAGCGCGTTAGCCAGGTCCGCGCCGGAGAATCCGGCCGTCGATTGCGCGATGCGACGCAAATTGGCGTCAGGACCCAGGCGCTTGTCGCGAGCATGGACCTTGAGGATCGCCTCGCGACCGTCGAGGTCAGGCGAGTCCACCACCACCTGCCGATCGAAACGCCCCGGACGCAGCAGGGCCCGATCGAGAATGTCAGGACGATTGGTTGCGCCCAGGATTAGCACGCCGGTGTTGGCCTCGAACCCGTCCATTTCGGACAGCAGTTGATTGAGCGTTTGCTCGCGTTCGTCGTTGACGGCTCCCACATGGATGCTGCGCTGCCCGCCAATCGCGTCGATCTCGTCGATGAAAATGATGCAGGGAGCGTGCTTTTTCGCCTGATCGAACAAGTCGCGGACCCGCGCCGCTCCCACGCCCACGAACATTTCGACGAAGTCGCTGCCGCTGATCGAGAAGAACGGGACGTGCGCTTCGCCGGCAACGGCCCTGGCCAGGAGCGTCTTGCCGGTCCCCGGTGGGCCCACCAGCAGGATACCCTTGGGGATTTTGGCGCCCAGCGCCTGGTAGCGCGCAGGATTTTTGAGGAAGTCGACCACCTCTTGCAGCTCGTACTTGGATTCGTCGCAGCCGGCCACGTCGCCAAAAGTCACGCCGGTGTCCGTGTCGCCAATCAGCTTTGCTTTGCTCTTGCCGATGCTCATCACGGTCTGGCCCATCGAGCTCATCCGCCGCCCCAGGAAGTACCAGATCCCGGCGATGAACAAAACCGGCAGAATCCAGGCAAAGAGAAATGTCGAGAGCACGCTCGGCCGCGTCCCGACGAACTTGACGTGATGAGCCTCGAGTTCCTCGACCAGTTTCGGATCATCGACGCGCATCGTGCGAAACAGGAACGTCTGTTCGGCAGCGGCCTTTTCCTTCGAGTCGCCGGCCGGCGCCGGGCTCGTCTTTTCGCTGGGCGATACCTCCTTGTTACGCGCGGCTTCCGGCTGCTTTTCGGCCGTTTTGGGAGGCGGCGTCGAGGGGGCTTTTTCTTTCGCTGATGGAGCCGGCTTCTCGGCCGGAGTCGGTTTTGCGGACACCTCTGCCTGCGGCTTGAGGACGATCTTGCCGTCAATTTCGTCCTGTTTGACGTCGGCCTCGGTCACTTCGTCGTTGGCCAAATACTGTTTGAACTCGCTGTACGCAATCGTTTTCACCCGCATGCTGGAGAAGATTTCCTGCCAGAACCAAAGCAGGAAGAGCGTGAGCAAGAAGTACACGACGAGACCACGCCACTGCGGCGGAACGCCGGGGCCGGCTGGTTTGGTCTTCGAATCCTTCGGTGGAGGCGGAGGTGCCGGCGGCTGGGTTTGGTCCATCGACGGTTCCACTTACGCGAGGAGCACGGCCAGAATGCCCGTCAGAAAGACGCCGTCGAACGTTCCTGCCCCGCCGATCGACAACACGGGTGCTTGCAGATCGCCGACGATCCCCAAATTGAGAAGGTCGGCGCCGATCAGCGTTCCAAGGCTTCCCGCGATGTAAGCCAAAGCGGGCGCCGCCCTGCGCGAGAGCAATAGCGCCACCCCCGCGGCCAGGAGCGGAGGAATGATCGGCGTGAGCGCGATGCCGACCCCCGGCACGGGGTGCGCCAGCTTGTTGACCACCACCGAGACCACGGCGACCGCGATCAGACTCTGCAACAACAAACGGTTCTTTAGCATCAGGTAGATCGAAAGGATTGCCGGGAGCAGCGCACCCCCGACGTTGACGGCAATCACCGTGCGCGGCAGCTCGCGCACGTCGGGCACGACATATTCGACGCCGTAGTCGCTCACGGTCTCTTTCTCGACGAGGTTCTTAACGGGGACCTCGGCGACAGGGATGTTCACATAGCTCCCCAAGAGCGACAGGATCAGAAACAGAAAGATCCAACGCGGCTGAATGCCGATCTTCGAGTAGGCGTACTCGATAATTCCCAATTGTACGAGCGCCAGCAGGACTCCGAAGATCAGGAACAACAGCAAGACGAACGGAGTCGTCACGGGAAAGTAATGCAAATGCGAAGGATGCATCGGCGTGCTCGCAATGATGCCCGGGCGCCGTAGCTGGGATCGGCCTGCTCGGGCACTCTCGAAGGGATTGTCAGGCGATACAAACACAGTACCCGACCCCCGCTTGGCTCGAAAGCAACAGTTCGAGCGGCGCTGGTCGCCGTTCGACCAAACTGCTTTCCGGAGAACCAAATCCGTCACAGCGCCCGCCGCTTTGACAGATCCGCTAAACTTTCCTTTGAGAGTTCCTGCCCGCTCGCGGCTCCATTAGGGCTTCCGCGCCAAAGTGACCATGGACGATTCGGTCTTACACTCGTCTTCACCTCTACGCGACCGCCTCGTCGCGGACGACACGCCGGGAGACGACATCGCTCGTCAGACCGCCACGCCGGTGGGCCGCCCTGCCAGCCCATCCGGGACTCCGTCCCGTTCGCTGGAAGACGTTCACAAGTCGGTGCATGTCGGCTATCCGGGATTCGCCAAGCGGCTGTTCGCCTTTTTGGGTCCCGCGTATCTGATCAGCGTCGGCTACATGGACCCGGGGAACTGGGCGACGGACATCGAGGGAGGGGCGCGATTCAGTTACGAGCTCGTCTGGATCCTCCTGATGTCAAACGCGATGGCCGTGCTGCTGCAAACGCTGGCAGCCCGCCTGGGGATCGTGTCGGGCCGCGATTTGGCGCAGGCCTGCGGCGAGTCGTACTCCCGACCACTGGCTGCCACGCTGTGGATCCTCTGCGAAATCGCGGTGGCCGCCTGCGATCTGGCCGAGGTCATCGGCACGGTGATCGGGCTGAATCTGCTCTTCGGCATCGCTCCGCTGGTCGGCCTGATCGTCACAGCCTTCGACACATTGCTGTTTCTGGCGATTCAGCGATTGGGCATCCGCAAGACCGAAGCCTTTATCGTCATGCTTGTGGCAACGATCGGAGTCTGCTTCCTGATCGAGCTGGCCCTCGCGCAGCCGGAATGGAAAGCCGTCTTCGGCGGATTCGTTCCGTATCTGCAATCGTCGCCGCCGTTCGTATTCAGCAGTCCCCAGGCCCTTTACGTGGCGATCGGCATCCTCGGCGCGACGGTGATGCCGCACAATCTCTATCTGCACTCGGCACTCGTACAAACGCGGCGGATCGCGCCGTCGAAAGAGGGGTTCCGGCAAGCGTGCCGCTACAACCTCATCGATTCAGTGGTCGCGCTGAATCTCGCGTTTTTGGTGAACGCGGCCATCTTGATCACGGCGGCGGCCACGTTTTACCAGCACCCCGAGCTTTGGGCCGCGCACGGGGAAATTCAGCTGCAGGACGCACATGCGCTGTTGCACCACGTGCTCGGAACGCGATTGGCGCCGATCGCTTTTGCCGTCGGGCTCTTGGCGGCCGGGCAAAGCTCGACGATGACTGGCACGCTCGCCGGCCAGGTCGTGATGGAAGGTTTCGTGAATCTCCGGATGCGCCCCTGGACGCGGCGGCTCGTTACCCGGCTGTTGGCCATTGTGCCGGCCGTCGTGACCGTTCTGATCTTCGGCGGCGATCAAATGACCAATCTGCTGGTGCTGAGCCAGGTCGTTCTCAGCCTTCAGCTTCCGTTCGCGATTGTGCCCTTGTTGCATTTCACCGGCGAACGGGCCCGGATGGGGGAATTTGCGAACCCGCGCTGGGTGCAGGTGCTGGGCTGGATCACCACGGCGATCATTATCGGCCTGAATGCGGAACTCCTGGCCAGCACGATTCGCGATTGGATTAGCTCGGCCGGGCCGAGGGGAATCTGGATCGAGATCGCGGTCGTGCCGCTGACCGTCGGCCTTGGCATGCTCTTGGCATGGCTGATCGTGCGTCCCTGGATCGTGGGCCAGCCGGTCGCTCCAACTGCCGAATCGGCCGGTCGCTCGACGGCCCGCGACGTCGCGGCAGGGATCTCCGAACCGATTTATCGCCGCATCGGCGTCGCCTTGGATCACAGCCCTGGCGATAAGGTAACGCTGGAGCATGCGGCAGCCTTGGCGCGGCATTACAGCTCCGAGTTGATTCTGATTCACGTCGTCGAAGGGGTCGGGGGACAGCTTCACGGCAGCGAATCGCGAGACCTGGAGCGCCAAGGTGATCAGGCGTATCTGGAGCAGCTAACCCGCACTTTGCGGCAGTCCGGGGCCTCGGCTCGAGGGGTGTTGCGCTTCGGGCACCCGGCCCGAGAGCTGAGCCGCACGGTTGCCGACGAGCAGATCGATCTTTTGGTGTTAGGCAGCCACGGTCACGGAAAAATCGGGGATTGGTTATTCGGCGAGACAACGGGCACGGTGCGTCACGCCGTGCAGATTCCCGTGCTCGCCGTCCGCGGGGCGAGCCGGCCCAACGATCCCGGCCCGACCCGCTAAGGCGCGCTCAAGAGTCGCGGCAAATTGCGGGGCGATGGCGCGGTTTGTGCCGCCTCTGGCAGGGGGGTCTGGTACCCGACTGGCCCGGGAAATTTACAATTCCAATGGCATGAAACTGACCGCCAAAATCGTCTCGCTTTGGATGGCTGGCACGCTGATCGTCGTGGGCCTGGGGACTTTCTTCGCCATCCGCCACGACATGCGGTTGCTCCAGGACGATATGCGAGCCGACGCGGTGGAGATCGGGCGGACGCTCGCTCCGTTGATCCAGGACGCATGGCGCACCAGCGGTGAAAAGCGGGCACTGCAATTGCTCGCGGACGCCGACCGCGAGAACCACCAGGTCGACGTTCGCTGGGTGTGGCTGGAGGGAGCCTCCGACGGCGCTCAAGAGGCGACGCTCTCCGCCGACGATCGACAGGCCATCCACAACGGCGGCACGGTCATCGTCGAGGAGCGCGATGCCGCGGGGCGTGGTTATTTGCACACGTACGTCCCTGTGCCGGTCTCGTCGGCGCGGACCGCAGCAATCGAGCTGACAAACTCGTTGGATGGGCTCGATCGGCTCGCCCTCGCGGCAATCTGGCGCTTTGCGGCAATCGGCGCCGTGCTGGTCGTCCTCAGCGCGTCCGCGGCATCGTTGATTGGGCTTTGGCTCGTCGGTCGCCCTCTGCAGCAATTGACCGAAAAGACGCGCCGTGCCGGCTGCGGCGATCTGTCGAATCCCGTCGATCTGAAAAACGCCGACGAGCTGGCCGAGTTGGGAGTCGCGCTCAACTTGATGTGCAACCAGCTTGCAGCGGCCCACGAGCGGCTCCGCACCGAGGCCGAAGCTCGTATCGCCGCGCTCGAACAGCTGCGGCATGCCGATCGACTGAAGACGGTTGGGCGCCTGGCCAGTGGCATGGCACATGAGCTGGGAACGCCGATGAATGTCGTGCTGGCGAGGGCCGAGCTGATCGGTCTGGAGGCCCCTTCGGAATCGGCGGTAGCCAGCGCAAAGATCATCAAGGCTCAGATTCAGCAGATGAGCGCCATGATCCGCCAACTGCTCGATTTTGGGCGGCGTGGTCGCGCGCACGCACAGACGCGCGATCTGGGCGAGCTTTGTGAGCAGACGGTGCAGCTGCTCGACCCGCTCGCCAAACGTCAGAGCGTGACGCTGGAATTAATTCCTTCGAAACTGCCCGTGCCCGCCGACGTCGATGGCTCGCAGATTCAGCAAGTGCTCAGCAACATCATCGAAAACGCGATTCACGCGATGCCGGACGGGGGCACGGTGACGGTCCGCGTGGAGCCGGGCCCGTTTGAGCCGGTCGGGAATGCCAGAAGTACGGGAACCTCCTGCGCGCGAGTGGCGATCGAAGACCAGGGAGTCGGAATTCCAGCGGAAAACCTGGAGCACATTTTCGATCCGTTCTTTACCACCAAAGACGTAGGGAAGGGGACCGGACTGGGACTTTCCATTGCCTTCGGGATCGTCCAAGACCACGGCGGATGGATTGAAGTCAGCAGCACGCCTCAAGTTGGTACGCGATTCTTAATCTACTTGCCCCGGGCGGAAGGGCTTGGCGTCGACGGGAAAAATGTCGATCGGGCATCCGCTGCGATCCGGACAGCCGTCTTGTCCTCGCAGACCGCAGCAGAAGGGAAGCAGGCAAGTCCCTTGGCATAGCCAGGTGCTCGCGGATCGAGTCACTTGCCGGGGTTCGGGCCTTTTGGCACGGACCTTGCGACACAATTCCCTCAAACGGACTTATCGCGCTGGTTGTGCGCCTGCTTGATTACCCGTCTGGTTCTCGTCTCTCGAGTTTTACCGATGACTACCACCGACCCCATGTTTATCACGCAGTCAGATCCCGCCCCCGCGCGGCCGCCGCATATCCTGCTCGCCGAAGACACCGACGAAATGCGGTCGGTGATTGCCATGCGACTGCGGCAACAGGGATATTCCGTGACCGAATGCGCGGACGGGGCAGAGCTGTTGGCCCGGCTGGGTGTTTACCTGCACCCCGAAACCGTGGCGCATCCACCCGAGATGCCAAAATATGACCTTGTGATTTCCGACCTGCGGATGCCCGGCGTCTTCGGCCTGAGCATCGTCGAAGGCGCGAGCGAGTACCCGGACTTTCCCCCCACGATTCTGATCACCGCCTTTGGCGACGCCGAAACGCACGAGAAAGCCCGGCGCGTCGGCGTGGCGGCCATGATCGACAAGCCGTTCGATATGAGCGACCTGCTGGAAACGGTCCGCACGGTAATCGCCGGTCACGAGTCCCGGCAACCTCGCCCCACGTAAGCTGCGCGCTACCGAGCTCCCAACGGGAAGCAAACCGGGAGCGCTCGAGGGATTACGCGGAGCCTCACGGGGGCCGCTCCAATCACGTCGCCATCGCACTCGAAGAGAAACGGCGGGTCGGCGTCGATTTCGACGACGGCCGAGCGATGCTTTTCGACGTTGGGCTCGCTGTCGAGAGCTCCGCTGTAGAGCTTGGGCGTTTTCAAGATCATCTTCCAAGCCGGCATAGGCTGAAACAGGGTCAGCTCGAACTGGCCGTCATCGAGCGCGACATCGTGGCCGAATTTCATCCCCCCACCGGAATAGGCGCCCTTGGCTACGATCAGGCAGAAGCACTGACGTGTCAGCTCGCCGCCGTCGGCCCGCAGGCGGAGGCGGGCTGGTCGAACGCTTAAGAGTCCGGTGAGCGTGGGCAGCAGGTACCGCGCCGCTGTGGGCCACCACAGCGACATCGCCGATTTGCGGCGAACCACCTCGGCGGCGAAACCGAACGTGGCCATGTTGAGGAAATAGAGCGGCTCGATCGCCCGTTCTGCTAACGGCTCGACTCGGCCGATGTCGACGCGGCGCACGTTCGGCCGCAACACGATTTCTCGCCAATCGTGCCGCTGCCCGTTGATTAAGCCGCGGAAGTAATCGGATCCCGAGCCGGCCTGAGCCACCGCGAGGCACGCCTCCGGATTGACCAGTTTGTCCTGGTCAAGGAAGCCGTTGAGCGCCGCGTTGGCTGTCCCGTCGCCGCCGACGGCGACAATTTGTCCGGCTCCCTGCGCGAGCGCGCTTCGCGTCTGGCGAACGGCCTCTTCGCGGCTTTCGGGCAAGAGCGCCTCGAACGAACCGCCGCGAAGGCGGAAATACTCTTCCAGCCGCTCGATCGCACGCCGAGAAATCCCCGAGCCCGACTTGCGATTTATGAGGAAGACTCGCTTCACGGCGTCAATTCTTGGACCCGGTCGATCGTTCGGGCAGAAGCGGCCGCGCCCTGGCAGGACAGTTCCGCCCGATTGTGGGCGGCCAGTCGGCTCTGGATCTTCGGACCCAGATCGCATTCGGGCGCAAGCAAAAATGCTCCCAGGCGGCGGTCGAGAAGATCATCCAGGCGCTCGACGTACTCGTGCTCGAGAGCGTGCTCGACCTCTGCCCACACAAAGGGCGCCCGCGCGTCGATCGCCTCGCCCAGCTCGGGTGACGCGGTGATCCGCTGCTCGATCGAGCGGGCCTGCGATCCGTAACGACTCCACAACTCTTTGAGACGATCGGAGGCACCGACCGGAAGGCTCTCTCGCGCGCCAGGCAGAGGGGCAAGCGTGGCGCAGGGACGAAGGCTGCGGTCGGGGAAACGCTCGCGTACGAGCCCGTCGACCACTCGCCTGGCCATCGCCCGATACGTCGTCAGTTTGCCTCCGGTGATCGACCAGATTCCCGGAGCAGCGTTCAGCAGGCGATCGTCCCGCGACACGGCATCTTCGGCGATGCCTTCGTTGCTCTCCAAGAGGGGGCGGGCGCCGACGAATGTCGCGAGAACGTCGCCTGTCGTGAGGCGCGCATCGGGAAAATAGTGGTTCACGCCGACCAAGAGATAGGCGATCGCCTCCTCACTCACGGGCAGCGTATCCGGGCCACCCGCATAAAACGTGTCTGTTGTTCCAACGAGCACGTGCCGCTCCCACGGGACGACGTAGATCATCCGGCCGTCGCGCGGGATTTCGAGAGCCACGGTCCCCTGCACGGGCAGTCGCTCGCGCCCAATCACGAGATGCACGCCGATCGCGAGCTTGAGTCCGAAGTGCCCTGCCACTCCCAGCCGCGATTGCACATCGTCGGCCCAAGGACCGGCCGCGTTGATCACGGACCGGCTGCGGACGCGATGCCCTGTGCCGGTGAGCACATCGCGAATGGGCGACTCGAAGATTCCATCGGAGCGCGCAACGGGCGCGCCCATCAGCTCGGCGTAATTGAGCAGATCAGCCCCGTGCTCTTCCGCCGATTTCAGCGTTTCGATCACCAGCCGAAAGTCGAGGCACGCACAGTCGTAATAGAGGACGCCACCGCGACAGTCGCGCCGATCGAGCGCGGGCTCGAGTTGGGCCAGTTTTTGCCGCGAAAGAACGCGAAAGTGTCCCGCGTTGCGGCCCAGCGACAGAAATTCGTACGCCAGCAGCCCCAGCGACAGCATCCACCGCGGCGTGCGGCTTGCGGCGTAACACGGGACGATGAAGCGAATCGGGCGAACGAGGTGGGGCGCGATCTTCGTTTGCAAGAGCCAGCGCTCGCGGCATGCCTCCAACACCAGCTTCCATTGCCGATATTTCAAGTAGCGCAGCCCGCCGTGGATCAGCTTGCCCGACTTGGAACTCGTGCCCGAGGCAAAATCCCCCTTGTCGACGAGCAGGCAGCGCAGACCGCGGCCCGCCGCGTCGCGCACCACTCCCGCGCCGGTGATTCCTCCGCCCACGACCAACACGTCGTAGGCGGCCCCCGGCATGTCCGCGAAGATCGCTGCTCGGCGGCTCATAGCAATTTGCCCGGGTTCATGATCCCGGTGGGATCGAGCGTCTGCTTGAGCTGGGCAAGCATCTTCTGTTCAACGGGAGTTCGGCCGGTCTGTTCACGGTGGTCACGGCCGACTCCGTGGTGATGACTGATGACGGCTCCCTGAGCGCGAATCGCCTCGCCGGCCGCCCGCTTGATCGTCCACCATTGGCCGATTGGATCGGACCGCTTTTGCCGGCCCAGGAGCGAAAAATAAAGCGACGCTCCGTCATGATAGAGGTGTGACACGTGTGTGAACACGACGATCGGTTCCCCTTCCTTCGCAGCCGCCCGCTGGATGGCTTCGCGCACGGCGGCGTACAACTCGGGCAACCGAGCCCATGTCGTCGCCGTCTCGAGTGTGTCGACCAGCAAGTGATTGTCGAGCAGCTCGTCCCGGAGATAGGGGAGATCGAACCGCGTGTCCAGCCAGCGCCTCCCGAGTGACCGCCCAAGGTAGACGCGGTCGGCGGAGCGGACGTGTTCTCGCACGATTCGCCGCTGTCGGCGATTTTCGTCGGGAGTACCTTCGAGCCCGATCAACAGCGTCGCCATTGCCGGCGGCCGGATGCCGTGCCGCTCGAGCCGCCATTCGATCACCTTTCGCAACAGCCGCTTCCCGGCATTTCCTGCGCCGCGACTGCCCAGCGCCAGCGACGCGGCCGTTTCCTCCTCGTCGCTGGCGCGCAACAGCGCCGGCGCGGCGCCGCGTTGGACAAGCTCGCGCGCCACTTCCACCGCCGTCGAAAAGTCGCGGAAGGCATACATGAAGTAATCTCGCTCGGCCGGCGCTCGGCGCACCCGCACGGTCGCCGTCACGATGACACCATAAATACCTTCCGATCCGATGAGCATCTGGCCCACGTCGGGCCCGTCCGCCCGTCGCGGCACAGACAGCGTTTGCACCGTTCCCTCGGGGGTCACCACACGCAGGCTTTCGACCAGCTTTTCGATGCCGCCGTACGCGAGCGAGTTTTGACCGCTCGAACGCGTGGCGATCCAACCGCCCAGCGTGGAGAACTCGAACGACTGGGGATAATGCCCCAGCGTCAAACCCCGCTCGCCCAAACGGGCTTCCAGTTCCGGGCCGAAAATTCCGGCCTCTGCGGTCGCCGTCTGCGAGACTTCATCGATCGCAAGGACGCGGTTGAGAAGCGCAAGGTCGAGGGTCACGACCACGTGAAGTGCGCCGGGCTCGGGGTCGATTCCACCGACGACGCTGGTCCCTCCGCCAAAGGGGACGACCGCGGCCCGCACTTCGCGGCAACAGTCGAGCACGGCGGCAACTTCGGCTTCGCTGCGCGGATAAACCACCGCATCGGTCGCCCGGTCCAAAGTAAGCTGGCGGAGTCGGAGCAGATCCTTGTAACTCTTCCCCACCGAATGCAGCGCGCGCTCGCGATGGTCGGTGCGGCAATTGTCCGGGCCGACGATGGCGGCGAGCCGGCCGAGCAACACCGGATCCGCGCCGCTGTCCGGGAGCCGCAGCGATTCGATGCGAAATTCCGAACGAGGCTCGAATTGCTCGACGCCGAGTCGCAAACGCAGATAGTCGCGCGTCGCTTCAGAGTGCGGGAGGTCCTTGCGGATCTCTTCGGATCCCCAGCCCCACCATTTCATCTTGAATCGTCGATCGGCAGGTTGCATGTCGAGGGCGCTGCGATTTGTCGCTGATCCAACAAAGCACCGGCCAGCTTACGCTGGCTGGTCGCCCGGGATCTAGCCGCGCTCGCCTGATCGAAACACACGACTTTCGAGCGGCAAAATGTCACGGCACTGCCGCAATGCCTCTTGTCAGCCGGCCGCCGGTCACTTAACCTAGTGTTGTAGTCGGCGTCCGGCAGTGATGGTCGGGTGCCGGCCGCGCCTGTCAAAATTTTCCCATCAAGACGGCACGCGCTTCGGCAGCTCTCGCTCGAGCGGTGGCCGCGAGAATTTGAGTCGGGATCACCGGTCTTTCGCCTTTTGCCGCGAAGTCGGCGGACGATCTCCGGGTGATCGCGTACTCGGTGCGATGCGAGTTGTCAAACGCCCGCGGAGGAAGGCGAACACGTTGCGTCGCTTCGGTTGTCGGCAGGGATGGAATCCTGTTTCCTAGGCCGAGATTCAGCCGTCCATGAGTGACTATCCGACTGCTGGCGGATCGTCTGTACCGGGACAGTCCGGTGTTTCCGGCCCGTCCGA
The DNA here is from genome assembly GCA_035623955.1 of Planctomycetaceae bacterium. Taxonomy (GTDB): domain Bacteria; phylum Planctomycetota; class Planctomycetia; order Planctomycetales; family Planctomycetaceae; genus DASPSM01. The sequence continues at coordinate 8,166 of DASPSM010000370.1, read as the reverse complement.
AGTCTCGAACCATTCCGGTGCGCAGCCGCCGCTTGCCCAAGGCCCGATTAATTTCGACGGCCCGCAGACCGTGGTGAATCCGGAGCGCCGCGGGGTCGCTGGGGGCTCGAATCCCCCCGCGCGCCCGGAAGATTCTTCCCTTTGGGCGCGCCTCTTCCCGCGCGACGCGCCGCCGCCGGTCGAAGGGGCTCCTTCCGCCGTCGGTTGTCGCCTGGGTCATTTCCGCATCGAAGCCACAATCGGGTCGGGCGGGATGGGCGCGGTGTTTCGAGCGATCGATGAGCGTCTCGATCGTGTGGTGGCGCTCAAAGTTTTGTCCCCATCGCTGGGCCGCGACACCGGTTCGATCCAGCGGTTCCTCAACGAGGCGCGGGCCGCGGCGCGCCTCGATCACGACAACATCGCGCGCGTCTTTTACGTTGGCGAAGATCGCGGGCTGAACTTCATCGCGCACGAGTTCGTCACGGGACGCACGATCCGCGACATCATTCGCGATCACGGACCCCTCGACCCGCGCGAGGCCGTCAATTACGCGCTGCAACTGGCGGCGGCCCTGCGGCACACGGCGGCCGCGGGGGTCGTGCATCGCGACATCAAGCCCTCGAACATCATCATCACGCCGCGCGGACGAGCCAAGCTGGTCGACCTGGGCCTGGCGAAGAAAGTCGCCTCCGAATCGGTCGGAGATCTGACAATCGCCGGAACGACGCTGGGCACGTTTGATTACATCTCGCCCGAGCAAGCCAAGGATCCGCGGAACGTCGACGTCCGCAGCGATATTTATTCGTTGGGCTGCACGGTCTACCACATGCTGGCCGGCGAGCCGCCTTATCCCGAAGGGACGGTGCTCCAGAAGCTCCTCGATCACCAGGCCAAGGACGTCCCGGATCCCGCAACCAAAAGTCCGCAAGTCCCGTCGCGCCTCTCCGCCGTCGTCCGCCGCATGATGGCTCCCGATCCAAAGGAGCGCTATGCCACCCCTGACGATTTGATCCGCGAACTCTTGCCGATCGCTGCCGAGATGGGCCTGCGTGGCATCAATCCCGAGGGACTCGTTTGGACATCGCATGTCCCGCAGCAAAGGTCGTTTGTCGAGCGCAACGTGGTCTGGATCGCCGGAATCGCGGTGCTGGCCCTGGTGGCCTTTCTGGTTGACCGGTTTCCGCCCAGGTCCCGCAGTGTCGATGAACGCAACGCGGTGGCCAGGTCTTCGGCGGACAGTCTCGATCTCCCCGCCGACTCGGTCAAGCCGGCGGCGAAGGCCGAGAATCGCGAACAGGCGAGCGAGGCAACCGGAGGCGCCGCTCTCCCTGCGCTGAAAGAGGAGGCCGCCAAAGCGTCGCCAGCGAAGGACCATCAGGTTCTGCCTCTCCAAATCCCGCCGATGGAGCCCGAGGCGGCCTTCGATTTTCCGGGCGGTTCGACAAATCCGTCGGCGACCAACGGCTCGAGCGCACCTCGCACCGACGACTCGGCAAACGCGGCCCCCAAAACAGAAAAGGCCCCGAGCGCACCACCGCTGCCCGACACGCCGACGCCGGTGCCTGACGCGCACACGGGAAAGACCGAAACCGCGGAGAATCCTGCCTCCCCGGTTCCGCAAATTTCCATTTCAGACGGCGGCGAGTTGCCCACGTCCTACATCACCCTCGAAGCGGCCGTGGCCGCTGCGAACGACGGAAGCAGCATCGAGCTGAAGTTCAACGGCATCCGCGCCGTTTCCGAGAAGCCGTTTCGCATCGCCGGCAAGCGGGTGACGATCCGCGCGGGGCGGGGCTATCACCCGGTGATCTCGTTTTCGCCGCGCGAGCTGCCGGCCACAGGTTTCGAGGGGAAGATGATCACGCTGAACAACGCCGGCCTCGACCTGTTCGACGTCGACGTTCAAGCGACCGTTCCCGATGCCACCAATGCCGACCACTGGTCGTTGTTCTCCTTCAGCGGGCCCGACCGGTTGACGTGCCGCAACGTGAATATCACGGTCACCAACCCGGGCAACCGCCAGGCGGAAGTCGTCGACATATCTACGAGCACGCCAATGCCGGCTCGACAGCCCAACCCGATGGGCGCTCCGCCCGAATTCGAGATCGAGATCGAACACGGCTTGATCCGCGGCAGCTGCGCGCTGTTCACCGTGCGCACAAACTCAGGAGGCCGGATCGACGCGCGCGAGTCGGCGCTGGCGCTGCAAGGGGCTTTTCTCTCGAACCTGGGCGACGAGAATTCGTCGAGCGAAATGCGACGGATCACGCTGAGGATGGAGCACCTGTCCTGCTTTCTGGGCGGCGGCTTGATTCAACTCGACGCCGGCGACATCCCCCGCACGCTCGCGCCGCTCGACGTCAAAGCTCGCAACAACTTGTTCGCCGCCAGTTCACAGACCCCGCTCATCACGTTGGCCGGACGAACCAAAGAAGAGGACTTTCCCCGGCTGATTCGCTGGGAGGGGACACACAACTTCTACGATCACTTCGCCTCTTACTGGGCTGTCGGCTCGCCCAATGGCGATTCAGCCATGCCGCTCAACTTCGAGAGCTGGAAACACCTGCTGGGCGACAACGAGAACGACTCAACGACGGGCAGCATCGCCTGGACGCATTCCTGGCAGGGCAAGTCGTTCGCTTCGATTCGCAAAGCCGACTTCGAACTTCCCCCCGAAAGCCCCGCCCGCGCCGGCGCGACCGACAACAACGACGTCGGCGCCGACCTCTCGCTGATCCGCTCGTTCACCGAAGCGCCCGGCACTGCCGCGCTCAATCAGGCCGCCAAGAGCGAGCACACGCCTTAGCAATCCACCACCTCCAGTCATCGCTGACGCGCTGTCTCACGCCGCTGCTATGCCTCGAGATCGAGCAGCTTGAGGATGTTCTCGAACCGCCCCCAGGGGACGCTTTTGAGAGGCACCGCCCCCGCGCGCTGATCCAGGGCCAGATCGAGCACGTAGATCGTCTCTTCGTAGAGCGTGCGCTTGCCCTCGCGCCGGAGCTTGGCGAGCCGCTCTTGCTCGACTCGGAAGCGGCGGGCCAGCTCCATCAAGGTCAGGATCCGCATGCCGGTCGTGCCGTGCTCGACCTGCACATTGCGGCAATCGGCCCAGTTCTCGAAAAGGGCCAAACTGCTCACCGGAATCAGCAGGATGCTGATCGGCTGATGGACGGCCATTCCGGCGGGCTCGCAGCAGGGGGCCATCGCGTACAGATCGTGCTCGAACGGCGCATTGGCCACGCGGTCGCAGACAAAGTTCGTCAGCGTCTCGAGCAAGAAGGAGCCTTCTGCCCCCTCCATCGAAATCAGGCTATCTTTCGGCGTCACTCGATACGCGCGGCGTGACAGCTCGGCTGCCAGATGCCCGTTGGGGACGACTCGTGACAGCTCCGACTGCCCCAGCGGGCGGACTCGCAGGACGCTCGGCACTTTTTTGCCGCCTGCTTCTGTCGCCGTCACGATGTGCTGTTGGATGACGATCGTGTCGCGCGCGTCCCCCCGGAGGATGCTCAGCCGCTCCTTGCGGCGCCTCCAGCGCGTTCCCAACCACGTCAGGATGCCGCCGGCGAGCATGCCGATCGCGGCCATAATGCCATGGCGGCTTAATTCGTCGAGCAGACCAGACATCGCCATCGCTTCCTCGCGTCCGCACGATCAGCTGGCACAGCCCAGGCGGCAGCGATCGTGCCAAAGCAGGTAGGTTGTGACAAGTCCGCCGCAAGCACGGTGCGCGGATGCACGACAACCACAACCAGGTGATTAACGCAAAAAAGCGGCGGGAGGATCATTCGGGGCTGCGTCTTTTCGCTCCCTTCCAACCGCCTCTCGCCGGCGCTACCATTGAGTGCGCAGAAAATCTCTTTCCGCGGCATTTCCCCAGAGACTTCCAAGCCATGCACATCGCCATCGTGACCGCCGGCGGGGCGGGGATGTTTTGCGGCTCGTGCATGCACGACAATACGTGGGCTCGCTCGCTCAAGAAGCAGGGCGCGCAGGTCACGCTCGTTCCCACCTACACGCCGCTGCGGCTCGACGAGGACGATGAAAGCACGCGGCAAGTCTTTTTGGGCGGGATCAACGTCTACCTCGATGCGCGCTCGCGGGTCTGGCGGAACGTGCCGCGCGTGCTCACGCGCTGGCTCGATCGGCCCGCAGTGATCGACCTGGCAACGCGGTTTGCGGTGAGCAGCAATGCGCGGAATTTGGGCGAATTGACGCTGGCGATGCTGGCCGGTGAATCCGGGCCGCAGTCGCGCGAGGTGATCGAGCTGGCCGACTTTCTCGTCGACACCGTGCGGCCCGATGTGATCTTCTTCAGCAATGCGCTGTTGGTCGGGGCGGTCGGGGCAATCCGGCGACGGTTTGCCGGAAGGATCTTCTGCGTCCTGCAGGGGGACGACATCTTTCTCGAAGATCTTGAAGAACCCTTCCACACGCAGGCGCTGGCCGCAATTCGCGAACGGTGCCGCGACTTCAACGGTTTCTTGGTGCACTCCGCTTATTACCGCGACTTTATGACCGGCTACCTCGATCTGCCGCCCGAGAAGTTTCACATCGTGCCCCTGGGAATCGATCTGGCCGGACATGACGGGGCCCCGGCGGAGCGCAACGGCGAGCCGTTCACCGTCGGGTACTTCGCGCGGATTTGTCCGGAAAAGGGTCTGCATCAACTGGTCGAAGCGTTCCGTCTGCTCCACAAGCACCATCCGAATACCCGCTTGCGGGCGGCCGGTTATTTGGGGGCTCGCGACCACGACTACTTCGAGAAAGTTCGTGAACAGGCCCGCGAGCTTGGCTCGGCCTTCGAGCACGCGGGAAGTCCGCCGACGCACGAGGAGAAGGTCCGCTACCTCAAATCGCTCGACGTCCTTTCGGTGCCGACCGTGTATCGCGAGCCAAAGGGGATTTACGTGCTCGAAGCGATGGCCAACGGCATCCCCGTCGTTCAGCCGCGACACGGGGCGTTCCCCGAACTCCTGGAAGCCACCGGAGGCGGATTACTGGTCGAACCGGGAGATCCGGAAGATCTCGCCCGGGCGCTCGAAGAGCTGCTCAAGGACCCTGCCGGCCGCACTCAGCTGGGGCGCGGCGGACGGGCGGCAGTCCATTCGCATTACGACGACGCCACCATGGCCCGGCGCACGCTTGCCATCCTGGGTAACGCGCAGTGACCAGCGTTTCGTGATGCCGGGGCGCGCGGAAAGTCGATTTCTCGATTTGCTGCGATCCGTTCGCGAAACTGTCACCCCAGGCCAACCGGTAGAAGGGCACGCGCTGGATTTGGTAAAACCGGGGCCGTTGACGGCGCGACTTCCAAAGAGGAAGACCTTGCCGAATCGAAGGGCGAGAACGAGCGCCCTGTAATCAAAGGGACCCGAAAGGAACAGGATCGCAATGACCTTGCCGATTACCGGAGTGACTGCTCGAGAGATTTTGGACAGCCGCGGCAATCCGACCGTCGAGGTGGACGTCGAGCTCGAGGATGGGACCGTCGGCCGGGCGGCCGTTCCCAGCGGCGCCAGCACGGGCAAACACGAAGCTCACGAGCTCCGCGATGGCGACGTCAAAAATCGCTTCTTCGGCAAGGGCGTCCGCAAGGCCGTGACGAATGTCAACGAAGCCTTGTCGGAGGTCCTCATCGATCTCGACGTGGCCGACCAGGCGGGCATCGATCAGGCGATGATCGACGCCGACGGGACCGAGAACAAGTCGAACCTGGGTGCCAACGCGATCCTCGCCTGCTCGCTCGCCTGTGCGCATGCGGCCGCCCGCGCCAGTTTCCTCCCCTTGTTCCGCTATATCGGCGGCGTGGGAGCCAACCGGCTGCCCGTGCCGATGATGAACATCCTGAACGGGGGCCGCCACGCCGACAACGCGATCGACGTCCAGGAATTCATGATCGTGCCGCTGGGGTTCGCGTCGTTTCACGAAGCCCTGCGCGCGGGGGTCGAGGTCTTCCACTCGCTCAAATCGGTGCTCAGTGAAAAAAAGCTCAGCACCGCGGTCGGCGATGAAGGGGGTTTCGCTCCGGACGTCAAGACGACGCAAGAGGCGATCGAGCTGATCCTCAAAGCGATCGAAAAAGCCAAATACAACCCCGGCGAGCACATCAAGCTGGCCCTCGATTGCGCAGCCAGCGAGTTCTACGACGCAAAGGCCAAAAGATATTCGCTGGAAGGCAAGAAGCTCGAATCGGCCGGCATGGTCGAGTTTCTGTCGGGGCTGCTCTCGAAATATCCGATCTGTTCGATCGAGGACGGCTGTGCCGAGGATGACTGGGAGGGCTGGAAGCTCCTCTCGGACGCGGTTGGGTCGAAATGCCAGCTGGTGGGCGACGACATCTTCGTCACCAACGTCAAGCGGCTGAAGGAGGGCATCGAGAAGGGAATCGCCAACAGCATTCTCATCAAGGTGAACCAGATCGGCACGCTAAGCGAGACGATCGATTGCGTGCAGATGGCGACTCGCGCCGGTTACACCTCGGTGATCAGCCACCGCTCGGGCGAGACCGAGGACACGACGATTGCCGACCTGGCCGTGGCGCTGGGAACCGGGCAGATCAAAACGGGGTCAGCCAGCCGCACCGACCGCGTGTGCAAATACAACCAGCTGCTGCGGATCGAAGAGATGATCGGCCCCTCCGCCCGCTACGGAGGGACGCTGTCTTGATCCCAAGGAGCCGCGCACGCAGAAGATGACGCCCGACCGCACGAGTTTGGCAGACGACTGCACCAGCGATGCGGGATTCCGCCCGATCGCCGCGCTGGCGTTTTGGTGCAGCCTGTTTCTCGCCGCTGGACTGTTTGCCGTGTTGGCACTGGCTCCCAAACTCCGCACGTATCACGATCTCTCGCAAGAATACGATTCGCTAGAGCGTCAGCTCGTCTCGACCGAGCGCCGGACGGAGAGCCTGGCCAAAGTGGCCGACGCTTTGCAACACGATCCGCAGTTCGCGACCGAGTTGGCGCGGATCAACTTCGACGCGCCGAGTGACGAAGCGCAGATTCCCGTTGGCCCGCAACTCAGTCTCGCTGCCTGGGACGAGGGACCAGCGGTTCCCGAGCCGGCGAATCGGCAGCCGTGCGACGTATTAGCCGACGGGCAGCTGTTGAAAACGCTCGCGGACGACCGCAGCGTGCGAGTCCCTCTCATGGCGGCCAGCTCGCTGCTCGTGCTGGTGGCTTTTGCCCTTTGCGGCCAGCGGCCAGCAAGCCACTCCGAAGGCAACTTGCACTCGAGTCGGAGCGGAATTCGAGGCTGGCTGGCGGATCGCTATCGAAAACCGGCCGCCGACTGACCGTCGCCCCGGGGATCCGCACCGATGTGGCCAGAGCCGGATCAAACGCAAGAACTACTCGACAACGCCCGGGGAGGCGACAACGAGGCGGTGAATCGGCTGCTCGAACGTCATCGCGAGTCTTTGCGGCGGATGGTGCAGGTGCGGCTCGACCGGGCTCTCGCTGGACGCGTCGATGCCAGCGACATCGTGCAGGACGTGCTTTGGGAAGCCAGCCGCCGGCTCCCCGACTACATTCGCGAGGCCAAGATGCCGTTTCATCTCTGGCTCCGCGAGCTGGCCAAGGACCACCTGATCGACGCGCATCGCCGGCACCGCAAGGCCCAGCGGCGCAGCGTCGACCGCGAACGCTCGCTTGCCCCGCAGTTTCCTGACCGGTCGTCGCTCGACCTGGCCGCCCAGTTGCGTGACGCCGAGCTGACGCCGGCCGCCGCTACGATCCGCAAAGAGCTCGAAGCGCGGTTTTTCTCCGCCCTCGACCAGCTCGAAGAGGATGACGCCGAGATCATCCTGATGCGGCATCACGAACAACTCTCGAGCGCCGAGACCGCCCAGGCGCTCGGTCTCACCCTGGCCGCCGCGGGCATGCGCTATCTGCGGGCCATTCGGCGCCTACGAGCGATCTTGGGTGAGAGCCCCTCTTCCAAATGACTTAATGACGAAGGAATGACTAAATGACCTAAGCGCGAAGCGAAGCGTTCTTCATTCGTGCTTAGTGCTTCGTGCTTCTTTCGACATTCGTGCTTCGTCATTCAGTAGTGCCAAGTTCGTTCATTTTGCAAATGCGACGTAAGGTGTGCTGGCATCGTGAAGTTGGGCAGCGACTTCAGATGCGATCCAGTCGAGCATGTGGCGGAAGCGCAATTTTCCCAGACGCAGGCTGA
>DASPSM010000349.1:0-2803 GCA_035623955.1 Planctomycetaceae bacterium | reverse complement strand
TCCGTCGTCAGCACCGAGTCAAGCGATGGCTCTGGGCCAAGCTCCTGATCAATGCAATTCGAATCAAATTGCATCAACGACTTACGGCGTAAATGGGAAATGTTCTGGAAGCCCTGGGCTATTATCTGACGCCCTCTTACGAGGGCTTAGGAGGGAGGTCGGCCCGAATTCCCGGACAGGACATGCCCACCCAAAGCGTGGGCATGGCACCCACCATTCCAGCTCGCTGCAATCTGCTAGTGCCAGGTGCCCGCTTTGGTGAGTTGGAAGGGAACTTTGGGTCCGCCTTGCCAGGGGGCGTTGCCCCATGTTGGCTCATTGATGCCGAACGAGTAACCGCCCCCCGGAGCCGCGGCCGCCGCCGAGTTCCAGGTCGGCAGGCTGCCGGCGAATCGGCTCAGATGCACGTGGGTGTACGGGCGGTAGCCGTACCAATACCAGTTGTTCGTGTCGAGCCAGAACGAATCGAGGTCGTCTTTGTGAACCGTATAAAACACGTCGCCGACGGAATCCTGCTGCGCCGAACCGCCGGAGGCGCAGAGCAATAACACGGTGGCGATCGCGGGGATCGATACTTTCTTGAGAAGGTTCATAGTCGGAGCCTTTGGAATCGTGATTGTGGGAAATGTCTTTCGGGTGATGCGAGGTCTCGCAACGAAGTTGACCGCCCGCTACTTCTTGAGAGCGCGCACTTCTTGTCGCAGCTCGTGCACTTCCTTGAGGACTTCGTTCAGCGCTCGCTCCAGGCGCTCGTGCTGCTCGAACAGCCGGCGAACGACCTCGGCCTGCATGTCGGCCTCGCTGATGCCGGGGTGCGCGGCGTATTTGGGGTGCCGCGGATCGCGACGCATCATCTCGGTGATGTAGCGCTCGCGGAAATCGGCCATGCTGTCGACTGCCACCTTCAGCTCGACGCTCTTCCCCTTGCGATCCACGGTGAGGGCAATTTGCTGCCGGGGCGCGGCTTCTTCGACGGCGCTGGCCGCGGCAGCCGCCGAGGTGACCGCCGTCTGGCCGACTCGAGTGATGACGTCGCCGGGACGGACTCGGGCAACCGCGGCTGGCCCGCCGGGAAAGACGTCAACCACGCGGGCGCCCTGGCCGCTGGCGTCTTCCAACATCAGGCCGATCCAGCCGCGATCGGGCGCGGCGTTCCCCTCGGCGGGCTTTGCCGCCGGCTCCTGCATGGCGACGACAATCGGGGGCTTCGCGTTCGTGGGAGCCTGGGGAGCCGGGCCAGTCCGCTGCGAATCGGCCAAGAGCAGCCCGCACACGGTGAGCGCACCCAGTCCGGCAAGTTTCACCGGTGCGGCCAGTTTCATGGGAAGCGTTATGTTGAGCATCAGGTCAATCTCCGGGGGTAAATCGACTGGCTTGCGAAATCAGATTGTCCGTTACTCGCGGGCCCGCGAGGCGAGGTGGCCGATTCCATTCGGACCCCCTCTCCCGGTCCGCCGGGAGAGGGCTGGGGTGAGGGCGGCTTTTGAAAGTCTTGGAGAAAGCCAAAAAAAGGCCTCACTCTGCCCTCTCCCATCGGAATGGGAGAGGGTTTGAAATAGCACTAGTTCGCGGTCTGCGCTCCGTTCGAGTCGCCGGCCTGGCCCCCCTGCGTCGGCTTGTTCATCCGCACGAGCAATTGCTGCTGCGTGAATTTCGGGCCGGTGTGGACCAGGATCGACGCCTCGTTCTTTGTGAGATTGTCGAGACCCGTATCGTACACGGTCGTGGTATTGGTGCCGACCGTCCAGCAGACGCGCTGCGTCTTTTTCTGCACCGCGCCCTGGATCGGCTGCGCGGTGGTCGAGCCCTCGGCGAAGGCGTTGCCGCGAATGACCCCCTGCTTGTCGACAGCGAGCTGGAAGGTCATCGTCGGCTGCGTGCTGTCTCCCTCGACGAGGCCAAAGACGCCCAGAGGCAGCCACTGAGCGTCGTTGGGCGGCGCGGGAGCGCTGCTGGCCAGGCTGCTCGCTTCGTCATAATACTGTTGGGCGGTGCCGGCCGGCTGCGAGCCGTAGTAGACGTTGTCGTTCTGGTAGGTGATGTAGTTTCCGTAGTCGTAGGGATACGAGTCGATGTCTCCCCAGCCGAGCCAATTGCCGAGCGCCGGCCAGGCCGCCGCGCCCCATAGCGCGGCTCCCCAGGCGTCTGCACCCCAGCCGTAAGGCGACCAGGCCCAGTTGTGGTTGTTGGCCCATTGGTTCCAGTTGGGGTGATTGTTGGCCCAATTCTGGACGTTCTGCCCCTGGGCGTGGGCCCAAGTCTGCGAGAAAGGATGGGTCCCGTAGGCCGACGACAACTGCCCCGAGCCGATCCCCCGGTTGGAAAGCGCCTGGCCCAGTCCCGTGTTGGAAAGCGCTTGCCCAGAGCCGAACGCGTGACTGCCGATCGCTCCGCTGGCAGCGCCCAGTCCGCCGTCGGTCGGCAACCCGAGAAAATTGTTGAGCTGAGTGCGATTCACCGAACCGTTGAAACGGCCCGCGTCGCCGCCCCAGTTGCCGTTGCCGCGGAAACCGTTGTCGAATCCTTCGTTCCCGCGATAGCCGATCGACTGTCTCTGTCCGACGTTGCCGAAGTTGCCTTCGTCGGAGCGTCCGAAACCACCTTCGCCGCTACGGAAGTTGTTGAAGCCGCCGGAGTCGCCGCGAAATCCTCCCCCTCCGAAGTTCCCACGGTCGAAGCCCCCGCCAAAGCCGCCGCGATCGAAGCCGCCTCCGCCAAAGCCGCCGCCCCCAAAGCCTCCGAGGTGGTAGCCACCGCCGAACCCGCCGAATCCGCCGCCGCCGCGAAAACCACCGAAGCCGCC
>DASPSM010000331.1:0-3352 GCA_035623955.1 Planctomycetaceae bacterium | reverse complement strand
CGTGATTGGGTAGAGCACCATCAGTGCGACGATGCCCACTAATCGGCGCGCTCGGGAGATTGGGGACGCAACGGGTCGGTCGGACTCTTTCAGCCACCGCTCGACTGCCTTCCATCCCGGCTTGTCTGTTAAGTGGCCCTCGCTCATGCAGTCATTTTAGCGGCGGGAGGCCGGCGGAGTGGCCACCGGCGGCTGCGCGCCAGTGTTTTTAGGTCGCCCCAGAAAGGCACACTGGCGGACGAGCCACCTCGGGCGAAAGACACCGCTTACTGCGTGCGCGGCTCCTTAATGTGCCGGCACCGCGGCCACTGGGCGCCCGGGTTCCTTCAGGGTCGACTCGTCGAAGATCGGCAGCACGATCTTCGAGCTGTGGCCGGCCGACATGTGGATCGTGTTGGTGGCGACCCGCGTTTCCTTGTCGGCTCGGAATTCGTGGCCTGTGTTGGGATTGGGGTCGAACCGCGGGGAGTTGGACGACGTGAGCAGCACGCGGATCTTGTGCCCCTTGTTGAAGACGAGCGACGTGCTCCAGAGGTCGACGGTGAGGTCGTAAACCTCGCCCGGCTTCAAGAATTCCTCTTTCTCGAAGGACTTGCGGAAGCGGGCTCGCAGGATGCCGTCGGTGACCAGCATCGAACGCCCGTCGGGATAGACGTCGGCCAACAGGGCGGCAAAGTCGGTGTCGGGGCAGTCGGACGAGATTGCCAGCTCGGCCAGGATCCGCCCGGTGACTTCCACGGGGTCTTTGAGCACGTCGGTGCTGAAGACCAGCACGTCGGGACGCGATTCGAGCTTTCGCAGGTCGGCGGGCCCCCTATTCTCAAATAGATTCTGACCGCCGAGCGTCGGCACCGGCTTTTGCGGATCGTATTTGAACGATCGGGCATCGTCCGCACCCGCCGGGCGGTCGGTGCTCAGCCGGCCGTCCTTATGGAAATAGAAGGAAGTCGCCCGTGCCTGCGGCGGCCAGTTGTCGGCAGCCCGCCACGAGTTGCCCGGCGCGTGCGGATCGGTCGGATCGCCCATCACGTAGTAGTGGACGGCCTGATCCTTGTCGACGCCGTTGGCTACTCCCTTGAGGTGGTGATCGAAGAAGCGGTTGCTGTCGGCTGCCTTGGGTTGATGCTTCCAGTTCTCTGGATACTTGAGAGCGTCGAAGGTGCCGTGGGCGATCGGTCCCATCACGAGACGGCACTTGCCGCGGGCCAGCGGACCGCCGTGGTTGTGGATCGTGACAAACGAATCGAGCGTTCCCTGCTCGAAGATGTCGTACCAGCCCCCCGCGAAAATGGCCGGCACGTTGACGCGATCGGCGTGGGATCGGGCATCGGTCTCGGCCCAGAAGGCGTCGTAGCGTGGATGCTGGATCGGAATCTCGATGTTCTTGCGATCAAGCTGGGCCATCGTCACCCATTTCTCGATTAGCGACTTTCGCCAGACGCCGCCTTGATAGCTTCCCTGCGAATACATGTCGTCGAAGGCAACCATGACATATTGAGCTTTGAGGCAGGGGGGCGCGCCGGGGGCCATCATTGTCTGCGTGATGCCCAGCGCGGACGGTCCCGTCGTGCCGATCGAGCCGTCGCACCAGGGTTGCTTCGCGATCCATTCGAGCGATTCCTGGCCGTCGCGCCGCTCCCCCCAGCCGTCGTTGTGAAACACGACCCAGTCTTTGCCCTCGGAAGCAAATCGGCCCCGCATATCCTGCGAGACGAAGACATAGCCGCGCTTGCACGCGGCCCGAGCGGCGCTACCGGTCTGGAGATTGCTCTTGCCGTACGGCCCGCGCGAGAAAATCACCGGCAGCGGCTTGACGTCGCCGGCCGGGCGATAGACGTCGGTCGCCAGATGCACGCCGTCATGCATCGGCACCATGACGGTGGTCTTTTGAACGTCGGAGTCGGCTCCCAAAGCAACGGCCGATGCGAAGATCGCAACGAAACAAACCGCCGATACGCGAATCTTGTGTCGAGGCATGCGCGAGTGCCTTTCGAGAAGGAGTCGAGCTTTGGGAGGGGGAGGCCTAAAGAGATTGAACCACAAAGGCACCAAGGACACCAAGCGAAAAACGAGCCCTTTCAGATCGCCCTCATGCTTTGCTTAGCTTGCTGCCTTGTCGAATTTCTTGGTGCCCTTGGTGCCTTGTATGTTTGCTTCCTCAAACAGTGAGGGTGTAATGGAGGCCGTTGGTGGAAAGGCTGCTGAGCGTAGCGAAGCAGGCTTTCCGCCAACGGCTGGCGACAGATCGATGGTGTCTGGGTCCTTTGAGGCCGTCACTAAGCGTGATCGTCGCCAGTCTCGTGGAACAAGCCCGAACAGCCGCCAGAGCCGACGCTTGCCGTCGAGCTCGCATCTGCAAGACGGGGATCACTCCATGGACGGTTCCATCACTCTCTTTGCTGGTATTGATGTCTCCAAAAGGTCTCTCGATCTGTGCCTGCTGCCTGAGGAGCGTCGGCAGAGTTTTGCCTACGACGAACAGGGGCTGGCGGAATTGTCGAAAGCGTTGCCCGCGCCCGGCACGTGTCGGATCGTTGTGGAAGCCACCGGGGGCTATCAACGGATCTTGGTCGCTGAGCTGGTGAATGCGGGACACCAGGTGGCGGTGGTCAATCCCCGTCAGGTCCGCGACTTCGCACGCGGTCTGGGGATCCTTGCCAAGACCGATCGGATCGATGCTTACGTCCTTGCTCGATATGCCCAGCAGGCAGAGCTGCGCACGGTCGCTCACGTCTCGGAAAAAGCTGCCGAACTCGAGCAACTGGTGATCCGCCGGCGTCAGCTGATCCAGTTGCGGACAGCCGAAACGAACCGGAAGCACACGATCGCCTCGAAGGCGGTTCGCCAGAGCATTCAACAGATGATCGTCGTGCTGCGCAAACAGATCGATCGGGTCGAGCAAGAGATCCTTGCCCTGGTCGAATCCGACGACGACTGGAAGAACAAAATGGATCGCTTGGGCAGCGTACCGGGCGTTGGTCCCGTGACGGCCGCCTCGCTCTTGGCCGAATTGCCGGAGCTGGGACAGGTCAATCGCCAGGAGATTGCCGCGTTGGTGGGGGTGGCTCCATTCAACCGTGACAGCGGCCGCTTCCGCGGCAAACGTTCGATCTGGGGCGGGCGCGCCTCGGTTCGCAGCGTGCTCTACATGGCGGCACTGACCGCACGAACTCATAACCCGATCCTTCGCGCCTTTGCCCAGCGCCTGGAAGCGGCCGGCAAGCCGTTCAAGGTCGTGATCACCGCCTGCATGCGCAAGCTGCTGACCATTCTCAACACAATCCTGAAGGACGGCACCTCGTGGCGACTCGAAAAATCCCTCGTCAACCCTTGAAAAGAAACACAGCCGCTT
>DASPSM010000319.1:0-4724 GCA_035623955.1 Planctomycetaceae bacterium | reverse complement strand
AGCGCGTCGAAGGGGTCAGCCTTTGAACGCGCCCTGCTGACGAGCGAGTTCCAGCGGCGAGAGCTTTTTGCCGCCGGGTGCAGCTGCGGCCGCGGGGGCCGGGGCGGCGGGTGTCGGCGCTGCCGCTGGCGGAGTCGCGGGGGCGGGAGTCGCTGGCGCCACGGCTGCTGTCGCCGTTGCCGGCGTGCTCAGGCAGCCTTCCTTTCCCGCGTCCTGCATCCGGGCGATTTCCAGCGGCGACATTTTCTTGCTTGGCTGCGCGGGTGAAGCTGCCGGCGCTGCCTGGGGGGCAGTTGTGGGCGCACCTTCGGCCTTTGCTGGAGCGGCCGGTTTGGGAAGAGCCGCACTGCCGGCTTTCAGCGCGCCCTGCTGCCGAGCCATTTCCAGCGGCGACAGTTTTTTCTCCGCTGCCGGGGCTGTTCCGGCCGCCGCTGGCGCCTTGGCCCCGGCACCTTGCGCGCGAGCCATTTCCAGCGGGCTCATGCCAGCCGGTTTTGCTGCCGCCCCAGCTGCCGCAGCAGCCGGTTTGGCCGCGGCCACCGGAGCTGCCGATTTGGCGGCCCCTTCCTTTGCTCCCGCATGCTTGTCAGGAGCAGCCTTCTTCGCCGGGGCTTCGACCACGCTCAAGTACTGCGGATCGATGTCGTACCAGCCGATGTCGACCGGGCCGTCGAATTGCACCAGCGCCCGGCCATTCATGTTCACGGTTTTGACGACGCCCGTCAGCGACTCGAACCGCTTCAGCTCGGCGATCCCGTGCTTGACGATGACGTACTTATCCGTGAGCTGTGCTTTGAGCTTGTCGGCGGTCTCGATCGACATGTTTTGAATCGTTGCGTGAGGATGCGAATCGTCACAAGCGAGCGGAAGATCCGCCGCTTTCGTCTTTTTCGAACACGACGCATTCTGGGTCAAGGGACTTGCGAATTCAAGGCCCGCCCGAGCGCAGGGTTTCCAAGCGAACCGGCATTGCCGCCGCCTCGAGCGACGGATAAAACCCGGCCCCGCAACACAAAGCGAGGCCGACCATGGACGAGCAGTCACCCTCCGCAGAACCGAAGCAGTTCCTCGGAATTTTGATGCGCTGTTGCCGCACTTACGTGCGGGCGTACCTGAATTCCAACGGCGACACGTTCATCGGCCGCTGCCCCCGCTGCGCCGCGATGGTGCGGATCAAAGTCGTCGAAGAAGGTGGCTCCGCGAACCAGTTTTTCGAGGCGTGGTGAGGGGCCAAACAGTGCCCCGGAACCATGTTGACCGAATTCCCCAAGGCACCTAGACTGCCGCGGCTTTAGGCCCCCCGTCGTCCGCGCGACGGTCTCACTGCGTTTCCATTTTTGGGCTCTGGGCTTCCCATGGATCACCGGCCGACAGATGCGACGCGCTTGCGGCTGGTGACGGCCGACGCTGCTTCGCGCCGTGCGTTGCAGGATTCGGACGTCGCGAGCGCTCGCCTTTTCAAGCCTGGCCTTCGGGCCGTCGTGCCAAGTTGGCTGCTTTCGCTGGTGCTGCACGCTGTCCTCTTCGTCGTGCTGGCCATTTCGCTTCCCGGACTGCGCGGCGGAATCGTCGGCGACCCCGATGGAGATCTGCGCACAGTCGGCATCTGGGTGGGTCACTCCGGCGACGGCACTGGCAATGACGAAAGCGGCGGAGGCAGCGGCCAGGAGAAGGAAGCCCGGGGCGAGACGAAGCTCGTCCCCGCGGCGAAAAGCGATCCGCTGGCCATCCCGGCGACCTCGGCCCCTTCGATGCCCGTCCAAAATACGATTCCAATCGCGCCGGCGCCGGTGGCTCCGCCAGTCATTGGTCCCGGCGCGAACCCACGGCACGCCGGCCTGTTTCCGCGCGGCGCCGAACCGCGGTCGTCCGCTGGAAAATCGGGAGGCGATTCGGCCGGAGGCGGCCGCCGCGGATCGCGCGGGTCGACACCGTTCTTCGGTATCGTCGACGTCGGCAGCCGCTTCGTCTACGTGATCGATTGTTCGGGAAGCATGTACAGCCACAACGCGATGGGGGCCGCCAAAAGCGAGCTGCTCAAGAGCCTGCGAACGCTCAACCGCTTCCAGCAGTTCCAGATCGTGTTTTACAACACCGATCAAAAGTGGCTCAAGGCCCCCGGCAAAGTCGACTTTCGCTTCTTCGCTGCCGACGAAAAGAGCCTGCGACAAGCCGCCGCTTTCGTCGCGGAAATCGATCCGGACGGGGGCACGCAGCACCGGACCGCGATCGAGCTGGCCCTGCGACTGCACCCCGACGTGATCTTCTTCCTCACCGATGGCGGCGTCCCCGGCCTGGGCCCGTTCGACCTGGAGGAACTTAAGCGGCTGAACGAACGGCACACGCGGATCCATTGCGTGCAGTTCAGCTCTCAGGATGATCCCGATGCCCCGGCGGCGACCGATTTTCTGCAGAAACTGGCCGCCCAGAACGACGGAGCCTATGTGTGCCGCGATGTTTCGCATTTCGACGCACCGAGCGTTCCTCGGGCCGCCGCCCGATCTGCCGGCGAGGAACACTGACAATGTTGTGTCGGCGACGACCCCTCTGTTCGACGACGGCCTGGCGACTGGCTGGCTTCGGCATCTTTGCGGTGCTGGGTGTCCTCGCTTCGCCCGCCACCGCGAGGGCTGACGGCCCGCTCCCCCCGGGGCTCGCGAATCTTGATTTCCGCAAACTGATCGAAGCCGGGGGGGGCGTGGGCGTCGTCATTGGAGCGCTCAGCGTCGGCATGGTGGCGCTTGTCTTTGAGTACCTGATCTCGCTCAGGCGCGGCGCCACAGTCCCGCACGCGCTAGCCGAACGGCTTTGCGAGCTGGTCCGCCAACGGCAGTTCAAACTCGCCGTAGATGAGTGCCGCAACAACGGGAGCTTGCTGGGCCTGGTCGTAGCGGCCGGGCTGGCCGAGATCGACTCCGGATACGCGGCCATCGAAAAGGCGATGGAAGATGCTTGCGCCCAGCACGCGGGGCGGCTCTATCGCAAGATCGATTACTTGTCGGTGATCGCCACGCTGTCGCCGATGCTGGGACTGCTTGGCACGGTCTGGGGAATGATGCTGGCGTTCTCGGAGTTCGCCTCGAAAGCGAACGTTGCCGTGACCGAGCTGGCGCCGGGGATCTCGACGGCCCTCGTAAACACCTTGCTGGGCCTGGCGGTCGCCGTCCCTGCTTACGGCGCTTACGCCTATTTTCGCAACCGCGTCGACGAAGCGGTGACCAACTGCTCGCAGGTCGCCGAGCACATCTTCTTCGAGTACCGTCGCGACCAGGCCGCGCGACGCCGCAAGGCTCGGGCCTTGCAACTGAGAGCGGCTGCCGGTCGCGAGCGACTTCGCCCGGCGTTTCCTCCGGTGGCGATCGAGCGGGAGAAGTCGGCATGAGGCCGCCGGCGCGATTGCGGGATGCCGGCGCGCGGTTCAACCTGACGCCGCTGATCGACATTGTCTTTAACCTGATCGTTTTCTTTGCGCTGGCCAGCCTGTATGTCCGCAAGGAGACGGCCCAGCCGGTGGCGTTGCCGGCCGCCGGGCAATTCGACGTCAACGAGCACGCGGCCCCTCGACGGTTGACGATTACCGTTGCTCCCGACCGGCGCGTCTACGTTGCCGGCCAGCAAGTCGAACCTGGCGACGTCGAACGGCTGCTCATCGAGCGCGCGGGAACCGAACCGCAGACTTTGGACGTCCGCCTGCGCGCCGATCGCTCCGTTCCCTTCGCCGATGTCAAACCGATGATCATCGCCTGCGCCCAGCACGGAATCACGAATCTCAAGGTGGCGGTGGAGGGCCACTGATCGAGTCTCGGCAACCCAGACGCTTCTGACACCCTCTCCCATTTCGATGGGAGAGGGCCGGGGTGAGGGCAGTTTGCGAAAAGATTTGCGCGCTTTTCCAGGACGAGCACGATGCGCTTTCCAAAACTCAAAGCCAACAGCCCGGTGTGCGACTTCGACCGCACGGTGACTCCGATGGTCGACGTCGTGTTTCAGCTGCTCGTTTTCTTTGTCCTCGCCTCAGGCGGACGGATCGCCGAGCGGACTCTGTCGACAACGCTTTCGGCGGGTGCGGTGGCTTCGACTGCCCCGCAACAGGCCGTCGAGCCCGAGAAACCAAAAGAGGTCTGGCTCCATCTTCAGCGAGACGAGAGCGCTCAGAAGACAACGCTTCGGCTCAACCACGGCCCGAGGGGCGACATCGCCTCTTTGCCCCAGATGCTCCGCGCCATAAAAGAGGTCGAAGCGACGAGCAATGTGATTCTCGAAGTGCAGGGGAAGATTCCCTGGGGTGATGTGATTCAGGTCTACGACGCCTGTCGCGCCGCGAAGTTCCGCGCAATCAACTTCGCTGCCTCTCCAGAAGAGCTGCACTAGAGCAATTCACCCTAATTCGTAGCCGCGCGGCAAGATTGCATAGATGTCGAAGCTCCTTTGATGGAGGCCTTACGGGCTGCAAAAAAGGCAAGCTGCTCGACGCGGCTAGTTTTTCTCGAAGCCCCTTGGGCGGCCGACAATAGCCCAGCGATTCATCGCTGGGTAAGCGAGGTCCGTCATGACCTCTCAGGTATCTCTCGAGAGCCCCAATGGGGCGACAGAGTGGCGAAGCGTCAATCGAGCCTGCCCGGCTGAAACTCGAGCCCGTGCTTTCGCAGGATTGCCGCCAATTCCTCTTCAAAGGGTGACGCGTCGATGATGTTCGGCCTGGTTTTCGATGTGAGCAATTGTCT
>DASPSM010000283.1:0-10052 GCA_035623955.1 Planctomycetaceae bacterium | reverse complement strand
GACTGACGGCCAGGTGCTGATCGACGAAAGCGGCGAGCCGATCATCGCGGACGACGACAGCGGCATCCGCTTTCCGTCGAACGACGGATTCGACATCCACATGGACTTCACCGCGGTCTGGGGCATCACGCCCGAACAGGCCCCCGACGTGATCCGCAAGTTCGGCACCACCGACGCCGTCGAGACGAAAGTGGTCATCCCGCAGATCGAAAGCATCTGCCGCAACATGGGCTCGCGGCTCGGCGCCGTCGAACTGCTGGTCGGCGAATCGCGAATGAAGTTCCAGGAAGATACTTCGGCCGCGTTCCAAAAAGTGCTCGAGGAGAAAGACCTGACGCTTTTGCACGGTCTGGTGCGGCACATCTATATTCCGCTCGACGTGCGGCAGCCGATTCAGGAACGGTTCATCGCCGACGAAATCAAGCTCACCAACGAGCAAAAGCAGATCACGCGGAAAACCGAAGCCACGCTGCAGGAAGCGACCGCCAAGGTCGAATACGAGTCGCAGCGCATCATGGTCGAAACCGAAAAGCTCGAAGCCGAGAAAATCGCCGAGGGGCGCCGAACCGCGGAAGAAACGCGGGCCGAGACGCTGCAAAAACAAGCCGCAATCGACAAGCGGACCGCTGAGATCCAGGCCCAGGCCATGATTCTCAAGGGCGAGGCCGAGGCGAACGCCAAAAAGCTGCTGGAGCAGGCCAAGGCCGAAAAACTTCGTCTGGCCGTCTCCGCATTCGGCTCGTCCGAGTCGTACAACCAGTGGGTCTTCGCGACCGGACTTCCCGAGGACCTGCGATTGCACCTGTTGTACGCGGGCGACGGCACGTTCTGGACCGATCTCAAAGGATTCAGCGACACGCTCTTGGGCCGCCAGCAGCAGTCCCATAGCGCGCCGGCGACGCCCGCACAGTAGTAGCCCGTAGTAGACCGACCTACTCCGAATTCGTGGGGTGGCACTGGCGCCAGTGCCACCCTGCCGCCAGCGTCACCCTGCTGCCTGCGCTGGAGTTGCGACATCCTACGGCTAAGATGCCAGCGGCGTAGGTTTGTTTTGCGACTCCTTTGTGAAAGGCGGCCTTCCATGCAACACAGCAAGTTCTGGCGAACCGTTGCCCTCGTGCTCTGTGTGGGCATCTTTTACGTAGGACATGGTCTGCACAATCCGGGAAGCGAGGGGACCGCGTCGCTGGTCAATTCGGCCCGCGCCAGTGGGGTCACGGTGGACGCCATTGCGTCAGGCGTCGGCCGGGTGGCAACTCGGCTTTACACCGTGAACGAGAGCGGCACCATTTTGTACGTCTGGGACGCGCCCAGCGGCCGCGACGGAATGCCCAAACACATTGCCACCGTCGGCGTGCCCAGAGACAACTGGCTGCCGCCGATCCCTAAATAAACCCAAGGGCCAACGTCCAAAGTCCAAGGTCGAAAGCCCACAAGGTCCTCGCCTTCAAGGGCTTGGTTTTGACCTTGGACCTTGGACTTTGTGACCTTGGATTCCGGTCTTTAATCCGGTCTTGACCCGTTTTCGCGAATTTGTAAGATTCCGCCCGCCTCTCTCCCCAATCCCCGACAAAATCCAATCACCAACGTCCGGCCGTTCCGGCACCTCGATCCCGTTGTGGACTCCGCGATCCGCCCGGAGTCACCCGCGATTCGAGCATGACTTGAAACAAGGGAGATCCGTGTCATGAGCGAATCCCAACTGCGCGTCAAATTGGTCGTGGCCGCGGGGATTGTGGGAGCCTCTTTGCTCGGCGCCTCGTTCGTTGGGTGCTCGTCGCTGGGGCAATCGCAAGCCAGCGCTCCGTTTGCGAGCTACAACGGCTCGCCGATGTTCAATGGCGCAAACGGGCCGCAAGCTCCCCCGTATCCTGGGCCGGCCGCCGCGCCCGGCGTGAGCGGGTATTCCCAGCAGAATCGCCAGGCCTTCATGGCTGAGACGCAGCGGATGGGAACTCAGCAGGGCCTGACGCCGCAAGACGTCGTTGCCATGTCGCGAAGCGGCGTACCGGATACGCAGATCGCGATCACGATTCAACAGCGAGGGACGTCGCTTCGATCGACTCCCGGCGTTGCCGAATATCTTGCCGCAAATGGCGTGAATCCCGCGGTGCTCAACGGCACCGGCTCGGCCGCTCCGTTTGCTCCTGCCTATGCGGCGCAACCGCAGATGGCGGCTGCGTCGATGGGTCAACAACCGGGGTATCCGCCGGCCGGTATGCAATTCGCGCAGGCCGGACCGTCCAGTCCCGGAACTGCCGCACCTGCGACTGCCGGTGGCGATCCCGCCGTTCAATCGGCCGGATACCAGGCCACTGCCGGCACGCCCGGTTACGATGCGTCGACTGCGGCAGGCCAATCCTGGCGTCCGATGGCCCATTGACCTTGCAATGGACGCGCGCATCTTCTCTGCTATAGTCGGCCCTGTCGAACGCGCTCTTGGAGCGATTTTGGGCTGAAGTGGGCTGAACTAATGTTCGCGCGCTTCGACTCTCGCCTCTATTCTGCATGAGACCATGGCACGCAGTTGCGATTCTCCCCGACGTGTGGTGATTACCGGCGTCGGCGTCGTCAGCCCTCTGGGAATTGGTTACGAGACCTTCGCGAAAAATCTGCTCGAGGGCAAGAGCGGCATCTCGCGGATGGAATCGGTCGGCTACTCGGGCGCTCCCCAAAATGTCGGCGGCGAAATCAAAGGCTTTACCGAGACGACGGCGAAGAACGAGTATCTCAAAAGCCAGAAAAAAAGTATCAAGGTCATGTGCCGGGAAATTCAATTCGGCGTGGCCTCGGCGTCGCTGGCGATTGGCCACTCCGGCCTCGATATGGAGACCATCGACCACGAGCGGTTCGGCGTCGACTTCGGCGCGAACCTGATGTTCAGCCCGCCCGAAGTCTTGAAGGATGCCTGCTGGCTGTGCGTCGACGAAGGGGATGCCGAATTCCATTTCAAGCACGAGCAGTGGGGGACGAAGGGCCTGAGCAACCTCGAGCCCCTTTGGCTCCTGCGGTATCTGCCCAACATGCCGGCTTGCCACATCGGGATCTATGCCGACGCGCGCGGCCCGAGCAACTCGATTACGCTTAACGAGGCCTCGGGAAATCTGGCGGTCGCGGAAGCCTGCCACATCATCATGCGGAACCTGGCGGACACGATGGTTGCCGGCACGACGGGGACACGGATCCACGCGGTCAAGTCGATGCACGCGGCACTGTGGGATATTCTGGCGCAGCATGGCGACGATCCGCCCGAGACCTGGTCGCGTCCCTTTGACAAAACCCGAACGGGCGAAGTGCTGGCCGAAGGCGCCTGCTCGCTGATCCTCGAAGAGGAGAGCCACGCAAAGGGGCGCGGCGCGAAGATCCTCGGCCGGGTACTGGGCTCCGGTTCCTCGTGTGCGTTCGAGCCAAACGGCCCTTACAAAGTGACTCGCGCGATCGTTAACGCGGTCCGGGCGGCCTTGCGCGACGCAGGAATCGCGCCGGCGGACGTCGGGCATATCAACGCGCACGGATTGAGTACCCCTTGGGTCGATGTGGATGAAGCCCAAGCGATCCACGAGATCTTTGGTGCTGGGGCCGAGACGATCCCGGTCACGGCGCTCAAGAGCGTGCTCGCCAATTCCGGGGCGGGCTGCGGCACTCTCGAGTTGGCCGGCTCGCTGGCCGGACTCACCCAGGGCGTGGTGCCGGCGACCGCCAACTATCGCGTGCCCGACCCGAAGTGCCGTTTGAACATCGTGCACGGCAGACCGCTGCCCACCACCAATCGCATCATCCTCAACGTCAACGTGACGACGATCGGGCAGGCAGCGGCGCTGGTCGTGGAAGCGGCCTGAGCGCAGTTCCGTGCCGGCGCCACTCTGCGGTTGCCAGCGGCGTAAAAGACGGGTGCGGCCGGGTGGCTGCGGCTATTTAGCCGGAGTAACCGCCGAGGGGACCGCCGTCGGAACTCCTACCGCGCTCGGATTGATCTTCCGCAGCGCGAGCTGTGCGCCGCGATAAGCCGACAGCTGCCGCGACTTGGTGGCCAGCGCCCGCTGGAACATGTCGGCCGCCTCAGTCATCTTTCCGCCAGCCGCGCGGGTCAGGCCGCTGAAATAGCAGGCCTCGCACGTCTGTTCGGCCTTGAGGGGATCCTTCGCGTTTTGGGCGTCAGACAGGAGTTGCCCGTCCGATTCGGCGTCCAGCAGGTAGGCAATCAAGTGGTCGACCCACGTGCGCTGCTTGATGTCCTTGGACAGGCTCTCCTTGAAGCGATCCTTGAGACCGTTCGATTTACCCAGCCGCTGCAAGCAGACGATCTTCCAGGGGTTCAGGTGCTTGAACTCAGGATCGATCGCCAGCGCCGCGTCGAATGCCGCCACAGCCGCCGAATAATCGTCGGCAAAGAAGTTCACAAAGCCAAGATCGCCCAGTGCCACCGGATCCTTTGGAGAGAGCTCAACGGCTGTTTGCTGGTCTTTGACCGCGCCGGCGACGTCTCCGCGGGCGATTTTTGCCTGAGCTCGGAGGTTGTAGACGAAAGGCTGCTGCGGGTTGACCTTCAGCGATTGCGTGAAGTCGGCCTCAGCCGCAGTCGGATTTTCCATCTGCAGCAGCGTGAACCCTCGGTTGGCGTACGCCACGAAATAGTTGGGATCCCGCTCGACGGCTCGCGTGAAGTCCACGATCGCGTCGTCAAACTTCCCCTGGCTTTGGAGGTACATGCCCCGATTGTTCATGCTGAGCGGATTTTCGGGAAACAGCTCGACGAGCTTGTTGAAGGCCGCCAGGGCTTCCGCGCTTTTGCCGGCTTTGACATAAACGTCCGCCAGCGTGGCCCGCGCTCCGAAATGCGAGGGAGCCAATCGCAGGGCCTCCTGCAGGTCGTTGATGGCATCGTCGTTTTTGCCAAGCCAGGCCTGAGCCTGCGCCCGCTGGTAGAGTAGGTTGGCCCGCTCGTCTTCCTTCAGGTTGGGCCTTCCCAGGACCAGCGTCGCCTGGTCAACCGCCGTCTGGGCGTGCTCCTTGCGATTCTCGAGCGACGCCAGGCTCTTCATTCCGAACAGGTAGGGGAGGTAGTAAAGGGACGTTTGCTGCGTGTCGAAGCGGATCGCCTCGCGGGCGTCGGCCACGCCGTCGCGAACGAGCTTCGAGTCGAAAGACCGAGCGCCCAGGTCTACGCGGGCGCTGCCCCGCAGATAATAGGCCACCGAGTCACGGGGATTCTCTCGCAAGACAGCGTCCATCAACTCGATAGTCTTCGGGAAGTCGCCGGCTTGATAGGCCGATTGAGCCTCCCTCTTTTTCTGCTCATGTTCGGGATTGCTGTCGCGCTCCAACCGGCGCCCGAAAAGCTGCGCCTCGGCAGTCACCGACAACGCGAACCAGCACCCAAAGACCAGCAGTGCAATCACGAAACGGCGTGGCATGACCGACCTCGACTCGTCTAGTTTGTGGACCGGACCGACGCGAAGTGCGAACACGATCCCGCTTGTCGCCGGCAAATCCGAAGCCAAAAAGCGGAGCGATCAGCTTCCGCAGAATGTATCGGCCGCGATTCCAACGATCCAGCGTCGGCAGATGGCGAAGTGGGCGAGCGAGATTCTCACAGAAAGTCTGGGGCGCGCAGGCACTACACGGCAAAACCAGCCGTCCGGCATGGGCTCGCCGGCACCAAAAATCTGATCCGATTGCCGATGCTCTACCGGCGCGCGTCCGCTGAACGGCTCACGACTTTCCCCTCCCAAATGGCGAGTTCGCGGGGTCGTCAAAATCGGCGCCAGGCGGCTTTTTCGAAACGCAGGAAGCCCTTGGCTGCTTGACTGTTTGGTTCGATCCGAGTATCGTCATCAGTGGCCTTTTCGTCCTTCGACGACGTCGCGGATGCTCGTCGCAGGGAGAAGGTATAGAATGTGACGGCGGATTGCCGGATAAAATGTCATGTAAAGGAGGGCCTGGACCCGACAGGCCTGACTTTCAGTCCCGTGCCGTTTGTGGGGACGAACGTTGTTGGGAGCGGGTTTGCCGCTCGAAGGCTTTGACGGGCGCAAGCGTTTGACTGGTGCGGAAATCAAAAAGGGCATCAGAGATGTGACCGTGCAGTAGGCCGAGACTTCGTTCCTCACAGGCGTCGTTGGCTTCCGTGCCGCAACCGCGCGGCCGGAGGGTGCTGGGTCTCAAACAAGAGAACCAGCGGAAAAGTGGGACTTGGGCCCGCTTTTTTTGTTCCAACGAGGCTGCTCGACAGGTGAGCACGCCGTGCCGAGGCAGGGTAGTTGGCAGGTCGGGAGTAGACGGGCGGGCCGCCCGCCGAATGGTTGCGGAAGGAATAACATGAACGGCAGCGAGGTCCTCAGAATTGTCGACGCGATTCATCGCGATAAAAACATCGACAAGGAGATTGTCTTCGAAGGGATCGAGCAGGCGATCATCTCCGCGGCACGAAAGCACTTCGGCGAGGAAAGCCCGCTGGAAGTCCAAATCGATCGCGAAAGTGGCGAACCTTCGGTGACCGTCAATGGCACGCCGCTGGAAAAAGATGAAATCGGCGATCTTCTGGGGCGGATCGCCGCACAAACGGCCAAGCAAGTCATCATTCAAAAAATCCGCGAGGCCGAGCGCGACGCGCTCTTCGACGAATACGAGGCGCTGCGCGGCCATATCGTGACCGGGTCGATCACCCGCATCGAAGGTGGAACGGCGACCGTCAACCTGGGCAAGGTCGACGGTCTTTTGCCGCGCGGCGAACAGATTCCGGGCGAATCCCACCGGGTGGGCGAACGGGTTCGGGCCGTCGTGATCGACGTCCGCAAAGCGGGAAGCCGCGTAAGGATCATCCTGTCCCGCACTCATCCGGAAATGGTCCGCCGATTGTTCGAGATCGAGATTCCCGAAGTGCAAGAACGGATCATCGAAGTGCGGTCGCTGGCCCGTGAAGCCGGCTACCGCTCGAAAGTGGCGGTCTCCTGCTACGACAGCAAGATCGATTGCGTCGGGGCGTGCGTCGGCGTCCGCGGCTCGCGGATCAAGAACGTCGTCGAAGAGCTCGCCGGCGAACGGATCGATATCGTCCGCTGGAACGACTCGCTGCAGGTGCTGGTCCCCAACGCACTGCAGCCGGCCGAGGTCGAGGACGTCATTTTGTGCCCCATGCTGGGCAAAGTGATCGTGCTGGTGCCGGACGATCAATTGTCGCTGGCGATCGGCAAGAAGGGGCAAAACGTCCGCCTGGCGTCGAAACTCGTCGGCTGGGACATCCACGTGATGAACCAGAAGAAGCTCGACGAGCAGCTCGATAAATCGGTCGGCATGTTCTCGAAGATCCCCGAAGTGAGCGCCGAGCTGGCGGAGAATCTCGTAGCCCAAGGCTTCTTCACATTCGACGATCTTTCCGTGATCGAACCCGACCAGCTTGCCGAGTTGGGTGGGCTGACTCCCGAGCAATGCGAAGCGATCGTCGCGTACGCGGACGCGGAAGCGGCGAGAATCGAGGAAGAGGAGCGGCGCGCCATCGCGGAGGGGCGTCTCAAGGCGCCGGAACCCGGCGCCGAGACCGGCGAGGTGCCTGCCGAGAGCGGCGCGTCCGGCGGGAACGGCGCGCCAAAGACGGAGGTCGATCAGGAGGAGACCTCCCCTGCCGTCGAAAGCGAGGTGACCGGAGAACTCCACGACGAGGCCCTGGCCGAGGAGGCGGCCCATTCCGCAGAGGGGAACGGCGAAGAGTCCCCCACGTTGGCGCAGACCGTACTCGACGAGATGACACAGGCCAGTGGAGAAATCGTGGATGAGGCGGCCGATGCGCCTCCACAACCTCCGCAGACGGAGATCCACACCAGCGCGGGCGAAACGGGCCGCGATGAAGAAAGCGGCGCAGGATAGCCCGGGACAAGGGCAAGGAACGAGTGGCTGCTTTTGGGCGAACCATGAATATCACACAGGCAGGCTGATTGATCGGCAGGATGACGAGCCTGCCGGAAGGACTTATCCGTGGCGATGGATTTGAAGATTCGGATCTTCGCTCTGGCGAAAGAGCTGGGGATCGATAGCAAAGACTTGATCGAGCACTGCAACGCCGCAGGGATCAAGCTCAAGAATTCTCCGCTGGCCAGCATTTCGCCGGAGGAACGCGATCGGGTTCTTCAACAGATGAAGAAAGGGGCGTCCGGTGTCGCCCCAGCGCCCGCCACGGAAGACATCCAGATGACGCCGTTCGCCCGCGACGCGGGTCGCGATAGCGGCGCCAAAATGCGGAGCATCAAGCCGATCGTGTCACGTCCGCCGCTGGCGCGCGATCGCGGTCCCGCGGTTGCCGAGCCAGAGCCATCGCACGCCGCGCCAGAAGTCCGCACGACACCTCCTTCGGAAGCTGTTGTGGGTCCCGCGGCGGCGGCTCCCATCGTTTCCACGGCTCCTCCGCCTGCGGAAGTGCCCGCCGCGCCGACCGCGGCACCGCGCGGTCCGTTGCGTCGTTCGACTCCGGGAGAGACCGCGGCTGAAGGCAGCCCGGAAGCGGCCCCGCGTCCGGCCGCACCCATCCGCCCGGACGATTATGTTCCCCCCGGCGGCGCGCGCGCAGGCTCGACAATTCGCGAGATGAAGCCGCGCGGTAATATCAGCGACAGCGAGCAATCCCAGCAGCGACGCCCCAAAGCCAAGCCCAAGCCCGCGCTGCCGACGATCGCCGCCCCTCCCAATTACAAGGCACCCATCATCCGCGGCGCCTCGAAGGAAGAGGCGCCGGCCCAGAAGCCCGATATTCCGCTCTCGCCGGACATCTTCGGCCAGAACAGCCCTCTGCGCGACCATCTCAAGAAAAACGCGGAGCAGAAAAAGCGGCGCAAAAAGGGTGACGGCGAGGGCGGACCGTTGGGAGCAATCAGCTCGACGAGCTTCATCGGCGAGGAAGAGGACTCGGAGAAGCGGACGACCGGTTTGCGGGACCGCCGCGAAAACTGGCGTCGCACCCAGGATCGTAGTGAGCCGACCGAACGCAAGAAGCGTCCGATCCGTTTCCGGCAGCGCCGGGCCGAGCCGGTCAATCTGAAGACGGCTGCGGAAGTCTCCGCCCCGATCACGATGCGATCACTCTCGGAAGCTCTGGGCCGCCCTGCGAAAGATCTCATGCGGATCCTTTTCGACCGTGGTGAGATGGCAACCATCAACCAGGCTCTCTCGGAAGAGACGGCCATGGAGTTGGCCATGGAGCTTGGCGTCGATCTGACAATCCGACGTGCGAAGGATCTCGAGCAAGAGCTGGTCGACGAGACCGAAGCTCCCGATGCGCCCGAAAGCCTGGTCGACCGCCCGCCGATCGTCACCATTCTGGGTCACGTCGACCACGGCAAGACGACTTTGTTGGACAAAATTCGCTCGGCCAACGTCGCCGCCGGAGAAGCGGGTGGAATCACCCAGCACATCGCGGCCTATCAGGTCGAGCACGGCGGCAAGAAGATCACCTTCGTCGACACTCCGGGTCACGCTGCGTTTTCCGAGATGCGTGCTCGCGGAGCCAACCTCACCGACATCGTTGTGCTGGTAGTCGCCGCGGACGACGGCGTGATGCCGCAAACGATCGAATGCATCAGCCACGCGCGGGCAGCTAATGTCCCCATGATCGTCGCCTTGAACAAAATCGATCTGCCACAGCGCAACGAGCAGCGCGTGCTGCAGGACCTCGCGACGAACCACGTTCAGCCCACGGAGTGGGGCGGCGAGACGGACGTGATTCGCACGTCCGCGGTCACGGGCCGTGGGATCGACGACCTGCTCGAAACCATCTTGCTCAGCACGGAACTGCGAGGACTCAAGGCCAACCCGGACCGCCCGGCGGTTGGCGTCTGCCTCGAGGCCTTCCGCGACGAAGGGCGCGGCGTGTTGGCCTGGCTCGTCGTGCAAAGGGGAACGCTCAAGGTCGGCGACATCGTTCTGTGCGGCGAGGCGGAGGGCCGCATTCGAGCGATCTACGACGATCACGATCGCCCCATCGAATCGGCCGGTCCGTCGACCCCCGTGAAGGTAGCCGGCCTGGACAGCATGCCCGGCGCCGGCGACCGCTTCTGGGTGATGCA